>NZ_QHKO01000001.1:900000-1149548 GCF_003260125.1 Lujinxingia litoralis | reverse complement strand
GCCAGGGGGGGTATGACCCCTCGGGATGCGAGTCGACTTCCACGCCAGGGGTTGCATGACCCTTCAGGACGAGGGTCGACCCTCGTGGCGAATGGCGAGGTTCAGTGGGGAGCTGGCCAGCGGCGGATCGTCATGGATTCGGTATTGGTGGCCACCACCTGGCCGGGCTGGTCGGTGTAGCGGTGGACCAGGCGCTGCACCTGTCGGATCTCGCGGGTGTAGCTGTAGGGGGGCGCCTGGTCGGAGCGAAAGCGTGCGGTGGCCTGCTGGTGGGCGGCGGCGCTGACCAGGCGAAAGGCCGCGCCCTGGTACATCTGGCGCATTGACTGGCTCAGGTCGAAGGTGGCCTCATCCAGGGCCCGGGCGCAGTGCACCGGGGCCGGGGTGGGCTCCAGGCAGGGCGCGGGTGTCACGGCATCGGTGGGAAAGGTGGCGAGGCGCAGGCCCAGCACCGACCACCAGGTCGCGGCGCTTTTTTGCAGGGCGTCTGGCGAGAGGCTCTGGCGAGCGGAGCGGGTGCGGGCCTGCACCCGTTGGCGCTCCTGGGCGTCGTGCTGGGCGGCCACGAAGTGATCAAAGAAGTGGGTGACTTCTCTGGCGAGTTCTGCGGCGTTGGCCGCGCGGACCTGCCCCTGACGATCGACGTGGAGGGTGGGTACCAGGCAGCCCAGGCGCTCGACCCGGTGCGGAAACTCGGCCGGGTCGCGCACCGGCTCAAAGAGGGTGGGGTCGAGCTTCGGGGAGAGGGTCAGGCCGGTCGGGGTCAGGCTGACCTGGAAGGTGATGGTGCAGATCTGGGTGTGATCGTCGCCGGAATCCGGGCCCTGGTTGCCCTCGACGCGGGTCTCGACGATGCGGCGCACCTCCAGACGCTCGATGCCCTGCCAGGCGTTGAGCCCCTCGGCCAGCGCGGGGGCCGGGGGGCCGGCGCTGGCCGGGATGGCCAGGAGCAGGGCGGCCCCAAGGGCCAGGGCCGGGGAGAGCTTGGCGGTCGCGAGGGATACCATGGGCAGGTCGCCGTGTGGGGAGAGGGATAAGGGCGCGCGGGGGCCGGGTCAGGGTTTCTGGCGGGTGCCGATCTCGATCACCATGGTCTCGGTGGTTTCGCCGCGCAGCTCGTGGGTGTCGCCGGAGTCGCTAAGCACGAGCTGCTTGATGTGTTCGACGCGGCGTTGGGCGGTGGCAAACATCGGCTGATCGGAGCGAAAGTTCAGCGTCGCCTGCTGATGAAAGGTGGCGCTCTCGACGGTGTAGTCGGGGGTGGCGAACGTGGCCAGGACCTCGTCTTCGAACTCCATGGTGGTGGCGGCCGCCACTCGGGTGCAGGTCAGCTGCGCGGGAAGCTCCTCGGGGCAGGGGACCTCGTCGCGGCTCTGGGTGCCCTCGATGGTGTCGGGGCGCAGCGACAGGTTCTCCCAGAGCGCCAGGGCGCGGGCGTTCAGCGCCTCGACCGAGGCCGCGCCCCGCATCAGCTCCAGACGTGGGGCGCGCTCCGAGGACAGGAGCTCGGGGTGTTGGGCCAGGTGATGATCCAGCAGGCCGGTCAGGTGCTTGGAGAAGGCCTCGGCGTCGGTGTCCAGCGTGTCGCCCCCTGGCGAGACGCGAAAGGCCGGCACCATGCAGGGGATGGCGGATTCCTGGCGAGCGAAGTGGTCGGGATCGGCGGTGGGCTGCAGAAATCCATCTTCGTAGTTGGGCGCGATCAACAGGCCCTCCTCGTCGAGAGTGACCATGTAGATCACGTCACAGCGCTCGACCATGGCGTCGCTTCGTCCGGGCACGTGGGTCTCGCGGTGGGCGCGGATGCGCAGCGCATCGATGCCCTGCCACTCCTTGAGGGGGGCGGCCTGCTGGGATGAGGCCTGCGACGACGAAGCCTGCGACGAAGGTTGCTCGGAGACCGGCTCGGAGGGCGCGGTCGAGGAGGTGGCGCAGCCCCCCAGGAGCAGGGGCAGCAGCGTGAACGAGAGGATCTGGCGAGGCTTCATACGCGTACACATCATGGCAGTCTCCAGGTCAACATATCCCTTCAGGGGGTCATGCATTGAGGTCAGGGCATTGCCCAGGTGCCGGGGGCCACGGGGGCGGCTTTGAGAAAGCAGGCCACCGGCTGGTCGGCGTCGCCGGCGATCAGCGCCCAGGTCGGGTCGCGCTCAAACTCGTCAAACGCGCTTGGAAAGTGCGCGGGGCGCAGCACCACGGCGTTGATCTTCTCCTGCTGGGCCACGCCGCGGGCGATGGGCTGATCGCGCATCAGGTTGAGCAGCTCCACAAAGCCCGGTTCGCTTAAGCCGCGGGTGTCGGCGTAGAGCAGCGGCGCGATGCGCTCGGGGCGCCACAGCGCGTAGCTCAAGTAACCGGCCAGCGCCGGGTCATTGAGCACCCGGAGTTCTTTTCCGGAGCGGCGCAGCACCTCGCCGCAGGCCAGCGGGGTGTGCTCGGAGAGTACGCCGCGAAAGGGGATGGCCTGGCGAGCGTCGGGGTGCAGACGCGTGGTCAAATCGGCGTGCCAGGGCAGGGCGTGCTGGGTGAGCACGGCGGCTCCCAGGATGAGGATCGCCAGGGCCAGCGCCCGGTTGGGGCGTCGCAGGGTAAGCGCCGCGGGCGGGGTGAGCGCCGGGGCCAGCAGCATCACCAGCGCCAGGTGTTGCAAGGGGATCAGCGCCGGGAAACTCAGCGCCCAGAGGGTGAGCAGGATCGCCGGCAGGGCCTCACCGGTGCGCAGCAGGGGGGCCAGTCCGCCTGTGCGCGCGCGCAGGAGGATGGCCAGCAGCCCGGTGCTCAGCGCCAGGGCCACGGTCAGCGGGGTGGGGGCCAGCGTGGGAAGCGCCGGGTTCTGGAGCAGGTGGAGGAGCACGCCGAAGCCCAGGGGGCTGGAGAGCGGGGCCAGCAGGGCCGCGGCGGCCAGCGCGGCGAGCAGGCGTTGGCCCTGCTTCAGCGCCAGGGCGGCCAGGCAGAGCGAGGTGGCGATCAGGGTCAGCGCGATCGGCACCGAGAGGTGCAGCACCAGCCAGGGCGCCGCGGCCACCACCAGCACCGGGAGCAGGCTCAGACGCCGCCCACTTAAGGGCCCCATCGCCGCGACCAGAGCCGCCGTGGCCACGGGCAACGCCAGCGTTTCGGGGCCCGGTGGCGAGAGCCACAGCGCCGCGGGCAGGGCCAGCCAGACCAGGTTAAGTACGGCCGCAGGCCGCGGGCTGCGAGAGGCCACCCCGTAGCCCGCCAGGGCCACCGAGAGGGCTACCAGCGCGCTGCGCACGACCAGGTTGAGCTCCACCCCTCCCAGATCATGGAGCTCAAAGAGGGCCACGCTGGCCAGCCAGCTGCTGTCGACCCAGGTGGTGTTCTCGGGGGCGGTAAAGAGCAGGAGCTCGCGGTCGGGGATGCGGCCCCAGGCGCTGATGAGGCGGCCGTAGGCCACCCGCCACCAGGTGGCGTCGTTGCGGAGCAGGCTTAGGCCCAGCAGCGCCAGGGTGAGCGCGGCCGGAAAGAGGGCGGCCGCCGCCTTGAGGCGGCGACCCGGGGAGGAGGCGTCCATGGCAAAACTCGGTACAGCGAAGAGAGGATTAGAAACGCGCGCGCAGCGCGCGGGCGCCGGCCTTGATGGCGACCGCCGGTACGGCCGCCGCGATCACGACTCCCAGCCCGGCCAGGGCCCAGGTGGTCAGGCCCAGATTGCCAAAGCGCTGGGGCTGGGTCAGCGCCATGGTGGGATAGAACCACATCCCCAGGAGCATCAAGGTCAAAAAGATGCACGAGATCATAAAGATCACTGCCCCGAAGCTCGACGCGATCTTGGCGGCGTTGGGGTTGTGAAACTGCGGGTAGAGTGCGCCCATGCCCACGGCCAGCGCCGCGCAGATGGTGGTGATGATCAGGATCTGCAGGCTGCTCAACAGGCAGGTCAACAGGGGCGTGCCCACCAGCAGGTTCGACGACCAGATCAGGGCCTGACCCAGGATCACGATGGGCAGGAGGCTGCCCAGCCACTTGCCCACCAGAAAACGCTCCAGCGTGATCGGCGCCTGCAGGATCAGCCAGAAGGAGCGCCCCTCCACGCTGACCGCCGGGAAGAGGAAACGTCCGCAGAGGGTCACGGTCACAAAGGAGCAGGCCGCCAGGTTGAAGAAGTTCAGCCCGACATCGCCCAGGAGGGCCTCATCGGCGGCGATCTCAAAGTACTTAAAGTTGACCAGGTAAATGACGATGATCGCCACCACGATCAGGAGCTGGGACCATTGGCTGGCGTCGCGGGTGAAGATGGCCTGGTCTTTATGCACCAGGGCGCGAAGCGAGTTGAGCGCTTGGGGCCCCCGGGCGCCGAGCGCCTCCAGGCGCTCGGCGAGGGTGCCGCCGGCGCGGGTGGATCGCTCCACGGCCCAGTTGCGGGCCCGGGTCATCAGGCCGCCGCCGTGGCGCCCCTCCTGGGTTTTGGTGTAGCCGCGAAAGTAGAGGGGGCGATGCAGCCAGGCGGCCACAAAGTAGAGGGCCAGGGGCGTCAGAAACAAAAAGCTCGCCGGCCAGAGCAGATCGACCTCCCGGCCGAAGAGGGGGCCGGCGAGCATGGAGATGACCCAGTCGCTGGGCAGGTACGAGGTGGTGGGGACCGAGAGCAGGCGCATCAACTCGCCAATCGAGTCGAAGCTCTCCGGGTTGAGCAGGCGCTCGGGCTGCACCGAGCGGATCACCACAAAGAGGGTGGTAAAGCCCACCAGCCCGAAGAAGAGCGCGGCGTCGCGGGTGCGGTTGGCCGCCAGGATGTTGGTGACCAGGAGCGCCAAAATGGAGGCCACCCCGGTGGGGATGGCCACAAAGGGCAGGAGCATCAGGAGCAGGTAGGGGTAGAAGCTCCAGTGGGCTCCCATGCCGTAGCCGATCGCCGAGAAGAGGGGCACCCCGAAGAGGATGATCACCCAGCTCGACTGGAGCATCGCCTCCAGGTAGCGGGAGGTGAAGAGCTGGTCTTTGGGGATGGGCTGGGCCATCAGAAATTCAAGATCGTCGGCCAGGTAAAAGGAGCTGAACGAGGTGACGATGTTGCTGAAGATCAGCAGCCCGAAGAACACCAGGAGCGTGATCGCCAGGAGGCGTTGCACCAGGAGTTCGCCCACCGGCTCCAGCATCAGCGACTGGGTGACGATGAAGTGGCCGGAGCGAAAGAGGGCGGCGGCAAAGAGCAGGCTCAACACCGCGAAGAAGGGGCCGCGCAGTCGGCCCTCGTCGGAGCGCAGGGTGCCGCGGACCATGCGCAGCTTCACGCCAATCAGCTCTCGAATCACGAGGGGTCTCCCTGTTCATGGCCAAAGCGTTGGGCGACGGCCTGGTCGCGCTCGGCCTGCGTCTCTTCGGTGATGCGCAAAAAGACCTGTTCCAGGCTGCCGTCGGTCTGGCCCGACTCCAGGCGCAGTTCCCCCAGGGAGCCGCGGGCCACGATGCGCCCGTGGTTGATGATCACGACGCGATCGCAGACCTCCTCGGCCACCTCCAGGGTGTGGGTGGAGAGGAGGATGGACATCTTCTGGTCGGCCACCAGCTCGCGAAAGAGGCTCTTGATGAGGCGGTGGCCCTTGGGGTCGAGACCGACCATGGGCTCGTCGACCACCAGGACGCTGGGCTCGGGCAGGAGCGCGCCGCAGAAGACCAGGCGTTGTTTCATGCCGTGGGAGAAGCTCTCAATGAGGCCGTCGCTCCACTCCCGGAGCCCGAAGAGGGTGAGAAGCTCGTCGATGCGGCGGGCCACGCGGTCGGCCTTCATGGAGTAGAGCCCGCCGATGAAGCGCAGGTACTCAAAGGCGGTGAGCTTATCGTAGACGTAGGGGCGGTCCGGGATAAATCCGGTGACCTGGCGCGCCTTCACCGGGTCGCGGGCCAGGTCGTGTCCGTCGATGGTGATTTGGCCGCCGTCGGGGGCGATGAGCCCGGTGATCATGCGCAGGGTCGTGGTCTTGCCGGCACCGTTGGGACCGAGCACCCCAAAGACCTCGCCGCGGGGCACGTCGAGCTCAATGTGATCGACGGCGGTGAAGTCGCCGTAGGCTTTATGCAGCCCGCGCACCCGCACGATGGTGTTGGCCGGCGAGGCGTCGGAGGCGGTGGAGAGGGGGGGCTGGGAGCTCATCGGGGTCTCTGAGGTGCGGAGGGGATGGGGGGAGCAAAGGCGATAGAGGAGGCGTTAGCCGCCCTCGACCCGGGCCCTGGTAAAGAGGGTGTGGAGGCGGAGGGGCTCCAGGCGCTCGCTGATGAAGAGCTGGAGGTGATCGGCGGCCAGGGGGGCCGGGTGCAGCGGGTCGAGCTCGTAGCGCTGGCCCTGGCGGGTGCCGACCAGCCAGATGCGCGGGCCGAGGAAGCCGTGAGGGCCAAAGACCAGGCCGTGCACCAGCCGGGGGTGGTGGCCGGCCCGGGTCATGGCCAGGTGGGCCGTGGCCAGGCAGGCCGCCGGGGTCGGGGCCGGGATGGCGATCTCGGCGGTGAGGATGGCGTTGTGGAGGTCGGTCAGCGCGGGGGCGTCGGGGTTCTGATCGGGGGTCGGCCAGCGCTGGGAGGTGGCGCCGTCGCGCAGGGCGCAGAGGTCGGCCAGCGCCGTGGCCCCGGCGGCCGGAGGGTCGGAGCCGAGCGCGTCGCTCAGGGCGTCGAGGGCGGTCACTACGTCGGGGGCCGGCCGGGGCGTGGCGAACTCGGGGAGCGTCTCGGACGGGCGCTCGGTGGGGTCGGGGGCCATCCAGTGCGGGTTGAGCGGGCCGAGTTGGACCACGAGCTCGTCGTCGGTCTCCAGCATCACCCGCTGGCGCGGCGACTCCAGCGTCAGCCCACTGCGATCGCCGAGTTCGCGCAGCCCCACCTCCCGCAGATCCAGCGTCGAGACCTGGTCGGCGCCGGTGAGCGCCTGAACCTGGCCGCCGCCGAGGTGGCTGGCCATGGTGAGCAGGTCGCCCGGGTCGATGCCCTTTAAGAAGTCGGGGCGCTCGCCAGGGGCCTCTTCAAAGGCTTGCTGGGCGCGACGGAAGTAGGTGGTGCCCAGCGCCTGGGGCAGGCGGCTGCCCAGGATGCGAAAGGGGAAGCCCTGCTGCACCACATCGCCGCGGGAGTCGACCAGCACGTCGAGGTAGTGGGTGCCAATCGACTGCACAAAGCGGTGCACATCGACCGTCTCGCCAAAGTGCTGAATGGTCTCCGGGCCGACGTAGCGCAGGGTAAGCTCGGTGGGCGCCAGGGTCATCGGATCGACGAAGGACTGGGAGTAGGACTCGCCAGACTCCAGCTCCTGGCTGGCGAGCAGGCGAGGAATGGCGTGCCCGACCAGCTGGGGGGCCTCGTTGAAGGGGAGTTCGAAGCGCTCTTGCTCCCCGTCGAGGTAGAGGGTCACGTCGAAGGAGTCGCCGGTATGCTGAGCCAGCGCCCGAAGGTGCATCCCAAAAGCCTGCACCTCGCCAGAGGCCGATTGCAGGCGGAGCTCTTCATCGAGGGAGACCCGGGACTCCAGGTGCATGGCCTGAGGCTGGCCCATCATCTCAAAGGTGGCGTAGGCGCTGGTTTCCACCAGCCAACCTTCGACCAGGCGGGTGCGTTCCTCGCGGATGACACCGCGGTCTTCGGTGCCCTGCTGGAGGTTGATGAAGTGCACGCCTTCTTGCAGCTCAAAGGCCGCGGCGCCGATCTCCCGCGTTCCCCGGGATTGGTCCACTACAAAGGCGGCCACCGCCACCAGCCAGGCGGCTACGACCACGCCGCCGATGATGTCAAAGGTACGCACAGCAGCTCTCCAGCAGGGGACGGCACAGGGCAGGGTTGAAGCAGGGCGGAGTGTAGTCGATCGCCCGGGGGGCGCCAAGGAGCGGGCCTCCCCTGTATGCGGGGTTGATCGCAGATGGTGTGCGGGGCATCATCGCTGCCGACGACCACCTCTGACCTGTAGTTTGCACGTAAGGCTCGCGCGTATGTCGAAGAGCGACACGACCCACTTTCATTTCGATTTCGGCGGTATCACCCTGGAGCTCAGCGGCGAACGCACGTTTGTTGAGAAGATGTACAAGCAGGTGATGCGGGATGTGGCCGAGGCCCGCAGTCAGGCGCCTCCAGCGGCAGCTCCCGCGCAGAGTGGGAGCAAGGGCCGCGTGCAGGCCGGCCCGGCCCGGCGTCGCTCGGTCTGGGTGCATCGCTGTAGCGAGTTGATGCGCAAGATTTACATGGCCACCCCGGCCGATGTGAGCGCCTCGGTGGTGGGCAAGGTCATCGACTCGGAGCCGGTCGCGGTGATCTACGTCGACAAGGACGCCTTTGGCGGCGTGTTCCCCCAGATGGATGATGGCCAGACGCTCTGGGCGGAGTTTACCGCCGCCGGCAAAGAGAAGGTCGCCGAGGCCACGCGACCTTCCTTAAAGGCGCTCTCGCCAGACGTGCTGCGTAAGCCGGGGCAGGGCTGAGCGCTCAGGCATCGGGCCAGTTGTAGACCTGGCAGGCGTTGTGGAAGGTGGCCTCGGCCAGCTCGTCGAGTGTGATTCCGCGGGCGTCGGCGATCACCTCGGCGGTGTGGCGCACGTAGCCCGGGCGGTTGCGTTTGCCCCGGTAGGGCACCGGCGCCAGGTAGGGCGAGTCGGTCTCGATGAGCAGGCGGTCCAGGGGGACCCGGGTGGCGACGTCGAGGATGTCGCGGGCGCTCTTAAAGGTCACGATCCCCGAGAACGAGATGTAGAAGTCGAGTTCCAGCACCTGGTCGGCCATGGCCTGCGAGGCGGTGAAGCAGTGCAGGATGCCCCCGGTGGTCTGGGTCTCATGCAAGAGGCGCACGGTGTCTTCTTCGGCCTCGCGGCTGTGGATGACGATGGGCTTTTGGACCTGGTTGGCCAGGTTCAGGAAACGTCGAAAGACCTCGATCTGCACCTCGCGTGGGGCTTTGTCGTAGTGGTAGTCGAGGCCGGATTCGCCGATGGCCACGACCTCGGGCAGCGACGCAAACTCGGTGGCGATGGTCTCAAAGACCTCGTCGGTGCACATGGCCGCGTCGTGGGGATGGATGCCGGCGGTGCAGCGGATGAAGTCGTATGTGCGGGCGATCTCCAGGGCGCGGTAGTTGGACTCCAGGCCGCGGCTGGCGCCGATGGAGACCACACGCTCCAGCCCGAGCTGGCGGCCGGCGCTGAGGATCTCGTCGAGGTGGTCGGCGATGTCGGGGAAATCCAGGTGGGCGTGGGTATCAAAGAGACGCGGGGTGCTCATGAGACTCTCTACGGCAAAGAACGAGGGGTGTGGCTTCAGGGAGCCCCGTCGACCGAGCGAGCGGCCGGCTGGGGGGCGATGGGTTCGGGGGACTGCCCCAGACGCAGGCCTTCGCTGGCGAGCTCTCGGAGCTCGGGGTCGGGGTGGGTCTGGGCCAGGGTTTCGAGGACCTGGCGCGCCTCGGCGCTGGCGTAGTCGGCCAGGGCCAGCAGGGCGGTGTCGGCGTGGTAGTCGTCGGAGGTGGCCAGCTTCACCAGGTGGTCGAAGTGTCTGGCAATCTTTTTGGCGCCGACCAGGCGCAGGGCGTAGCCGCGGGCGTCTTTGCGACGCGAACTCAACATGCGGGCGATATGGTCGGCGCCCCGGGCGTCGCCCAGGTCGACCAGCGCGGCGGCCGCGTCGAGCTTGAGGAGCGGGTGGGCAAACCAGCGCTCAATGACGGTGTGCAGGGCGTCGGAGGCGCGCTGGCCGTCGAGCAGCGCCAGGGCGCGGGCCGCCTGGGAGAGCCAGGCCTCGGTGCGCAGCGCGTCACTCAACTCGGTGATGAGCGTGTCGCGGGTATGCGGCGGCAACTCCGCCGGATCGAGCCCGGCGCTGCCGATGAGCTCGGCGATGGCCACGCCCAGCGCCAGGCGCCTGTCGCGCCGGGCGTTGGTCCAGGTTTGCACCAGGGCGGGGAGGGCGTCGGCGCGGGCCTGGTCGACCAGGATCTGCGCAGCGGTCACGGCCAGCTCGCTGTCGGGGTCGTGGAGGAGCGCTTCGAGATGCTGATTGAGCGCCGGGTGGCCGGGGGCGACGCGGTAGAGGGTGACCAGCGCCTGGTAGCGCACGTCGGCGTGGGGATCGTCGAGGAGGTCGGCGGCCACCTCGGCGCTTCGCTGCGGCAGGGGGGCCCGTCGCAGCGCGGCCAGTGTGCCGACCCGGGCGCGCGGGCTCGCCCAGTCCAGCGCCACATCCGCAAGTTGAAGCGATGCGAGGGTTTGGGGCGGTGGGGACTGGGCGCCGGCCCAGTACGCCAGAAGCTCGACCACCTCGGGGCTCATTAAATCGCCCAGAGCGTGGGCGGCCTCCTGGCGCACCGGGGGATAAGGATCGTCGAGCGACGCCAGGCAGAGCGCGCGCCGCTCGGCCTCGGAGCCCTCCTGATTGTGGAGGATGCGCGCGAACTCGCGGTGGCGAGCCTGAGAGTTGGAGATATGGGCAAGCCTTGCGATCACGGCGCCGCTCGACGGTCAGAGGAGAGTTAGCTGATACGGGTGCCGACCTCGACCCGCTCGTCGTAGCGGGCCAGAGCGAGCTTTCCGTCGGTGGTTTTGGCCGCCAGAATCATCGCCTCGCTCTTGATGCCAAAGAGTTTGGCCGGCTTCAGGTTGGTGACCATGGCCACGCGCAGGCCCACGAGTTCGTCGGGCTCAAAGGCCTTGGCGATGCCGGCCACAATGGTGCGCGGGGTCTCTTCGCCCACGTTGGCGCTGAGCTTGAGGAGCTTGTCGGCGCCCGGGACCTTCTCGGCGGTGAGGATCTCGCAGACGCGGATCTCGACTTTGGTGAAGTCGCCAAACTCGATCAGCCCGGTGCTTTCGCTGTCGTCTTTCTTTTTCTTGTCCGACTGCGAGGCGTCTTTTTTGCCCTTCTTCTTAGACGGCTTCGCCTCGGCGGCCTTCTCCTGACCTTCGGCGGCCGGGGGATCGAGCTTGGAGAAGAGCACTCCCGGCGCTTCTAGCGTGGTGCCGGCGGGCAGGTTGGCCCACTGGTCCAGGGTCGCAAAGCGCAGATCGTCCTCGGAGGTCTGGCCAAATCCGGCCAGAATCTTGCGCGAGGCATCCGGGGTAAAGGGCGCGGCCAGCAGGGCGATCCAGCGGATCGACTCCAGCGCATTGTAGAGGGTTTGCTCCAGGCGCGCGGTTTCGCCGGACTTGTTCAGGGCCCAGGGCTGGGTGCGCTGGATGTAGTTGTTGACCTCGCTGGAGAAGGCCATCAGGTGCTCCAGCGCGCGGTGCAACTCGCGGGCGGCGAAGGCCTGGTCGACGGCCTCGCGGGTGGCGACGGCCGCGTCGCGCAGCGCGATATCCTCCGGTGCCTCCAGCGGTGCGGGCGCGGGCACGGTGCCGCCGATGAAGCGTCCGGCCATGGCGAAGGTGCGGTTGACCAGGTTGCCGATGTTGTCGGCCAGCTCGGCATTGTTGCGCTCGACGACACGCTCATCGCTGAAGTTGCCGTCGTTGCCGATGGGGATCTCGCGCAGCATGTAGTAGCGCAACACGTCGAGGTCGTAGCGATCGGCGAGTTCAAAAGCGTCGATGACGTTGCCCAGGCTCTTGCTCATCTTGACGCCTTCGTTGGTCCACCAGCCGTGGGCCACGATCTGTTTGGGCAGGGGCAGCCCGGCGCTCATCAAGAAGGCCGGCCAGTACACCGCGTGGAAGCGCAGGATATCCTTGCCGATGAAGTGAATGTCGGCCGGCCAGAACTTCGCGAAACGCGCCGGATCGTCAAAGGCGCCCACCGCGGTGATGTAGTTGGTCAGCGCGTCGACCCAGACGTAGAGCACGTGCTCGGGGTTCTCGGGCATGGGGATGCCCCAGGAGAAGGTCGTGCGGCTGATCGAGAGGTCCCGCAGACCACCCTCGACGAAGGCGGCCACTTCGTTGCGCCGGCCGGTGGGGGTGACCACATCGGGGCCGCTCTTGTACCAGTTGAGCAGGGGTTCGGCGTATTTGCTCAGCTTAAAGAAGTAGCTCTCTTCTTTGACCCACTCGACCTCGGCCCCGGAGGCCAGAGCCTTGCCGTCGGCGATTTCGGATTCGTCGTAATAGGCTTCATCGGCCGCGGCGTACCAGCCCTCGTAGGTGTCCAGGTAGATGTCGCCGGAGGCTTTCATGCGCTCGACCATCGTCGCGACGGTTTTTTTATGGTCGGCGTCGGTGGTGCGGATGAAGCGGTCGTAGCTCAGGTGCAGCTTATCAAAGAGCGAGCGGAACTTTGCGGAGTTCTCGTCGACCAGCTCCTGGGGAGAGATGTCGCGGGCTTCGGCGGCGCGCTGAATCTTGAGGCCATGCTCATCGGTGCCGGTCAAAAAGAAGACGTCATCGCCCTGCTGGCGCTGGTAGCGCGCGAAGGCGTCGGCGATGATCGTGGTGTAGGCGTGACCGATGTGCGGAGCGCCGTTGACGTAATAAATGGGGGTGGTCAGGTAGAAGTTCGACATGGGGACCATCTCTTAAGCTGGCATCAGGGATAAAGGGGGCCGCTCGCGTGGGTACGCGGGCCAGGAGCAGGTTGAATCAGAGTGGAGCGCTCCTGACAAGGGCGTCATTTTTTATCGGAGGTGGAGTTGTTGTTGGCGCCTTCGGAGCGCGGGGGCTTCTCGCCGCCTTTTTTGCCCCGGGCGCGTCGGCGACTGGCGCGGCGCTTGCTGGAGGAGCGTTTGGCGTTGCCCTCGTGTTTGGCGCCGTCGGGTTTGGTGGCGTCGGGCCTGGCGCCGCGGGGGGCGGCGTCGCCGGCGTCTTTTTTGCCGCCGGCGGTGTTTTCGGCGGGTTTCTCGGAGCGTTTCTCGGAGCGTGAGCCCTGGCGGCCCTTGCCCCGGGAGCGGCCGGAGCGCCGGCGGCTGGAGCGACGCTTGCGGGAGCGGCCCGACTCTTTGCGGGACTCCTCCGCTGGCGTGGCGGTGCCTTCGCCGGCGGAGCTCGCGTCGCCGGGGGCTTGCTCGGTGCGCGAGGTGCCGCGGCGCTTCTTGTTGGGAGCGCGCGACGACTGAGAGTCGTCGGCCGAGCTGCGCGAGCGTCGGGAGCGCGAGGACTTCGAGCGCCCGCGTCCCCGGGAGCCGGAGCGTCGGCGCGAGCCCCGGCCCTCGCCAGAGGCGTCGCTGTCGACTCCACGGTCGACGACGTTGGGATCGATGAGCTCGATCTCGCTCACCGGCAGCATTTTGCGGTTGTTGTCGGGGTAGCTCACCATCACCCGGCGGTTGATGACGTCAACCTCCAGGATTTTGGCCTCGCCGAGCTCGGTGCGCACCATTTTGCCGGCGCGGGGCAGTTTGGTGCGCATACGCCGGTAGAGTTGCTGCTCGTAGACCAGGCAGCACATCAGCCGCCCGCACATACCCGAGACTTTCTTGGGGTTGAGCGTTAGCCCCTGGTCCTTGGCCATGCGGATGGAGACCGGCTCGAAGTTCTCCAGAAAGGTGCTGCAGCAGAGCTCGCGGCCGCAGGGGCCAATGCCGCCGAGCATACGCGCGCCGTCGCGCACCCCGATCTGGTGCATTTCAATGCGGGTGCGGAACTTATGGGCCAGGTCCTTGACCAGGTCGCGAAAGTCGATGCGGCCGTCGGCGCTGAAGTAAAAGACCAGCTTGGAGCCGTCGTGCATGTACTGCGCGCGGATGAGTTTCATCTGCAACTTGCGCGCGCGAATGCGGGTGATCGCGAAGCGGTAGGCCTGCTCTTCGAAGTCGGCGTGCTTGTCGGCCTGGGCGATGTCGGTGTCGGTGGCCTTGCGCAAGACCCGGGGCAGGCTGTCGGTGGGCAGAACCTGGCGGGACACCAGGCCACAGACCCGAGCCAGCGCCGGGCCGCGTTCGGTGTCGACGATGACGTGGTCACCTTCTTTGAGTTGGAGCTCGCGGGCGTCGGCGTTGTGGCGCGTCTGGCTGATGCGAAAGCGCACCGACACCACGTTGTAGAGCTTCTTTTTGCCGCCGAAGGGGCGCGCCTGCTTCCTGGAAGGCTTGAAGAGCGTTGTGGTCATAAAAGGTTGTCGATCTGAGCGGGGGGCGCAGCCGGAGTGCGGCGCGGCCGATTTATAGCGTCTGCGAGGGCTGGCGAATCTGGTCGAGCACGCCCTCAACGAGCAGCTGGGGATTGACGTGACGCCGCAGGCGTTCACGCGAGAGCATCAGCGCGTCGAGAATGCGCAGGATGTCGGGCAGCGCAAAGCGCGCCACGCCCTGGTCGATAAGATCGTCCAGGTCGCTGTTGATCACGCGGGAGCGTTCGGCGCGAGAGGCCAGCATCAGGTCTCGAAAATACACGATCAGCACATCGAGCTGTGCCTGGAGCTCGGAGTTTCCTTTGCCATAACGCTCCCCGGTCTCCAACCACTGGCGAGCGCGGTCGGCGGGCACCGCCAGCACATCGGCGATGAGCTCGGCGCGCTGCTCCAGCATGCCCGACTCCAGAACCTCGCAGGCTCGCCCCAGGCTTCCCTCTCCGTAGCCGGCGGCCACCCGAAGCAGCGCCTCTTCTGCTGGCTCTTCGAGCACCGCAGGTAGGGCCCGGGCGACTTCGTCTTCGCTCAACGCGCCGAAGCGCAGGCGCTGACAACGACTGATGATCGTGTCCAGGAGACGATTGGGCTGGTCGGTGATCAAAAAGATCAGGGTGCGCGCGCTGGGCTCTTCCAGCGTTTTGAGCAGGGCGTTGGAGCCCTCTTCGGTCATGGCGTGTGCCTGATCGAGAATCACCGCGCGAAAACGCGCTTCAAAAGGCGGCGAAAGCGCCGCCTTTTGGATGGCGCGAATCTGGTCGATCTTGATGAAGTTGCCCGAAGGCGCGATCTCCAGCACGTCGGGATGCTGGCCGGTGGCGATGCGTTTGCAGGCGCTGCACTCCCCACAGGCGTCGATCCACTCCTCTTCGTGTCGTTTCAAACAGTTGAGGCTGGCCGCAAAGCTCTGTGCCGTGGTGTGCTTACCCACGCCGGTAGGACCGGTGAAGAGGTACGCATGGTGCATACGCCCGGCACGGAGCGCCTGCGTTAACACCTGTCGGCTTCGCTGATTTCCTAATAACGTCGACCACTTACGCACAAAGGGACTCCAGGGGGAGGGGGCCTGCACCGAGGGCGGCGCATGTTAGGGAGCGCGCCGCCGCGGTGTCAATCACCGCGATCGGGACGATCACCGCTCAAAGGCCAGGTAGAAGGCGCGG
This sequence comes from Lujinxingia litoralis, assembly GCF_003260125.1. Lineage (NCBI taxonomy): Bacteria > Deltaproteobacteria > Bradymonadales > Lujinxingiaceae > Lujinxingia > Lujinxingia litoralis. The sequence continues at coordinate 1,134,405 of NZ_QHKO01000001.1, read as the reverse complement.
CCGCGGCGCAACACTTTCAGCCGCACCACCTCCCCCGTGTGCAGGCTCTCGACCGCCTGGCGAAAAGACTCCTCGGAGTCGATGGGGGTGGTGTCCACCTCGACGATGACATCGCGGTGCCGCAGCCCACCGCGGCGCGCCGGGGAGTCGTCGCTCATCCCGGTGACCAACACTCCCTGGTCGTCGGGAGCCTGCACCTGGCGGGCCAGGCGCGTGGTCAGCGCGGAGACCTCCACACCGAAGCGGGTCGGCGATGTCGGGTCCGCCAGGGGTTCCAGCGGAGTGTCTGGCAGGCGAGGGGCGTCCTGGTTGGGGATGGCCTCCATGGTCACCTCCAGCGTCAGGGGTTGGCCCTGGCGAATGACCTCGATCTCCACCTGACTCTCGGCCGCTAAGGTCGAGACGTACCAGGGGAGGTCATCATCGTTACGAATGGTATGGCTGGCGAAACGGGTGATCACATCCCCCTCTTGCAGCGCGGCGCGCGAGGCCGGGCTGGGATCGACCACCTCGGTGATCAGCGCCCCTTCGGAGTTCTCCAGCGAAAAGCTCGACGCCAGCAGGGGCTCCAGAGCCTGGACACGCACTCCCAGCCAGCTGCGCTCCACATAGCCGCGCTCCCGGAGTTGGGGGAGCAGGGTTTTGACCATGTTAATGGGGATCGCAAAGCTGATGCCCTGGCCCTCGCGATTGATGGCGGTGTTGATGCCGATGACCTCGCCAGTCATGTTCACCAGGGGCCCGCCGGAGTTGCCCGGGTTGATCGGAGCGTCGGTCTGGATAAAGTCGCCCTGTTGTTTGCGCCCCTCCACCGGCAGGTTACGCCGGCCCAGCGCGCTGACGATGCCCGCGCTCACCGAGTGATGAAGCCCCAGGGGGTTGCCGATGGCCAGCACATAGTCGCCGACTTCAAGCGCATCGCTGTCGCCCAGCGGCGCCACCGGCAGCGGCCCGTTGGTGCGCTCCAGTTTGAGCAGCGCCAGGTCCGTGCCCTGGTCGACCCCAACCACCCGAGCCGGGAGCTCGCGATGATCGCTAAAGCGCACATGGATAGATGCGGCGTTGTCGATCACGTGGAAGTTGGTCAGCACGTAGCCGTCCTGATGGATCACAAAGCCCGAGCCCTGCGCCAGCCCCGGTCCCGGCCCCAGATCCCGCAGGTGCGAGGGACCGGTGCCCGGCGTGTAGCCCACCACCACGCTGACCACCGCGGGCCCCACGCTCTCTACCAGCCTCACAAAGGGCGAGGGGTCGGCCTGGCGGACCCCGGCCCCTTCGGTCCACAGCGGCGCAGTGGGCGGCTGTGCAGCCAGCGGCGCGCCAACCACGCACACCAGCGCACCGCAAATCGCCGCCAGGCGGCCGCGGGTCAAGAGGGCAGGGCGATGGCGGGCCGGAGTCTTCATGATCGCTCGTGTGGCATGGGCTGACGAGGGGCTCGGAAGTAGTGCATCGGGGAGTAGTGCACCAGGTTCTCTACCCGGCTGGTGTAAATGCAGGCGTAGACCTCGATTTGCTCGCCAAGGATGGTGTTTTCATTGCCCATCTTAAAGAGCAGGCCCCAGTAGCGGTTGAACTGGGTTTCGATCTGACGCTCGAGTTTCCAGAGATCCTGAAGGACCTGCTGGCGCTTGGCGCGCAGGCGGGCCTGATTGCGCCGGACCTCGTCGAAGGCGGCCAACACCTCTTCGTCGTCCTCGGGAGCATCCAGCTCCTGGAGTCGACGGAAGAGCCCCAGCTCGTAGGCGATCTCTTCGTTGATGCGCACAAGCTCCATCTCCACGGCGTCCAGGCGCGCGCGTTCCTCGCGCAGCTCGTCGGTGCGCAAGAGCTCGCCCTCAATCTCCTGGACAACCATCGCCGTGCGCCAGGCCGTCGACTTCTTGCTGCGTACGATGTCGCCGTAGATATGATCGCCAACGTAGAGCACCCGGTCGGGGCGAAACCCCGTCATGCGGTGGAAGTCAATCAGGTTCCCGCCCTGATAAATCGTGTCGGAATCGAAGCTCCCAAACTCCTCGCCGTAGACCTGCTCCTCGCTATCTACGCGTAAGAAGGGCGCGCGATCGGTGAAGAAACCGGGCTTGGAGGCGCCGGTGATCACGATGTCGAAGTAGTCCTGCCAGCGAGGCAGCTGCGGCAGCAGATCGTCGAGCAGGTAGCTCATGATGTGCTGGGTGAAGTTGGCGTAGCTGTTGGTGACGATAAAGAGCTTTTTGCCGGCGCTGCGCAATCGCTGCAGCGTCAGCGCCAGATCCAGGTTGCGGGTGAGGTAGTGCTCCAGGTGGGCCACGATCTCGTCTTTGATCGAGTTATCGCGGTGGGCCAGGTCGATGCAGTAGCGAATATCGTCGTAGAGCCGGCGCCAGTCGTGGCTGTGCTCCGGGCGCGTACGCTCAAAATAGTCGACCAGGGTGGCGTAAAGCGCGGCTTCGGGGAGCGCAAAGAGGGTGTCGACCAGCGCGTAGCGCGAGGTCGTCATGCTCATCGCCTGCGTGTGGTACTCCACGATGTCGTCGCCGCTGAGCTCCTTAAACCCGTGATAGACGCGCCCCACGAAACGGTGGCTGTCGAGCTTAAAGATGTTGCCGCGCACCGTGTCGATGACCAGCCCGCGAATCGCAAAGTCGGTCGGCACCTGGAGATCGAGAATGTCCGGGTGGTAGCCCCGCTCGCGCACCAGACGCTCCAGCGTTTTCTCCACGCTCAGGCGTTCGATGGCCGCCTGATGGTAGTGCGCCAGGGTGTAGTCCATATCAAAGCCCACCGCGTCGACCTCGGCCAGGTTCAGGTCGCGGTTGCAGAAGACCTGATGGACGGGCTCCAGCGAAGGGGCGTGGCCGTTGCGAAGGCTCTCAAGCAGCGTCAGGGGCTGCCGGGTACCGGGGGGATTAACCAAGGTGATCTCGAAGCGTCGGGTCGATAACGAAACAGGGGGCTGATAAAGCTCCCCTCCAATGGAAGTTTGGCAAGCGCTCGTCGGCGAATCTGCCCGCCGTAGGGCTCAGAGACATACCACCGCGCCGATCAGACAACAACGCGGCGCGGGGGCGGATTCCGCCCCCCGGACCTTCTCGGGGAGGGGCCCCGCGCACGCCCACAGCTTCCCTACAAAGGGTGACACGCCGGCGCTGGAATCGCACTTCGCGCTGTGCTAGAGCCTGCCTATGGTTAAGAACGCCCCGGCAGCCCGCGCATCAATCAAGGGCTCGTCAGGCGGGTGCCTGCGACGCCCCGGGGCCACGCTCTAGTAGTCCTTTCTGTAAGGAGAAACACGATGTCTAAGAAGTTGTTGTCCCTCTTGCTTGTCGGCATGCTCGCCGGCCCTGTGGTTGCCTGCGGTGGGGGCGATGAACCCGCGGATACCCCCGATGTGGGCGCGGACGTTGATGAGACCGATGGTGGTGACGAAACCGACAGCGGCGATGTCGACTCGGGGCCCCACGCCTTTGAAGCCGAAGTCGACACCTGGTTTGGCAATCTGGACAACGATCCGGAGACGCCCGAGAGCATTGAGCCTGGCGAGACCATCGGCGGTCAGCTGGTCGGTGGTGAAGATGACAGCGAGGCGCACTTCTTCGCGCTGACCCTGGAAGCCGGCACGGCCCTGAAAGTGACGGTGGAAGGCACCGACGGCGATCTCGCCGTCGCCGGCAACTTCAACGTGCGAGTGCTGTCGGCGATCGATGGCTCCGGTCGCTTCCTGGTCCCCAATGAAACCACCCAGAGTCGGGAATTCTTCATCTATGAAGAGGGCGCTCACGAAGTGGCCGCGGTGACCGGCGCCGGTCTCAGCGGTGCCTACAAAATCTCCACCGAGGTGGTGGAACTCGCTCCTCAGGCGCCCACGCTTCCGGGCGTGACCGATGGCGATATGAGCGACGGCTCCATCCAGGTCTTCGAAGTGGTCGCCGACGTCGATGGCACCCTGGCCGCCGAGACCCTGGCCCTGCGCGAGCCTCTGCTGAGCGGCGTGGACACCTCGCTGCACGTCTGGGACGTGGCCGCCGCAACGCGCGTCGCGTTCAACGACGATATTGACTTGCAGGGCGGTGTCTACGACTCGCGCGTATATGCCGAAGTCACCAACGGAAACACCTACTACGTGGTGGTGGACAGCTATGCGAACGATGCTAGCGGCGAGTTCCAGCTGACCATGGAAACCTATGAGGGAGGTGCCGGAGCGCCGGTGGAACTTACCGACGGTGCCGAGATCACCGATACCGTGGACGCGCGTCTGATCGGTGTGGATGTGCATGCCTACACGCTGACGGTGCAGCCCGGCGAGAACTTCCGCGTGGTGGTGGAAGGCGCCGACGAGCTGGCCCCGGCGATCGTGGCCGTCTCCGGTCCGGCCGGTGAAGAGCAGCAGGCCGGAAGCTCGCTTCCCGTCGAAGGCCGCAGCGCGATGTACGTCGGCGTTGGTGCGGACGAGGAAGAGGCGCAGGTCTTCACGCTCTACGTCTCCGATGAGCGCAACCTCACCGAAGGCGCCGAGCCGGTCGGTGGCGAGACCTTCGGCTATACCCTGACGGTCGATGCGGCCGCCCGCAACGCCGTGTCCCTTGAGGCCTCCACCTCGTCTACGCAGGTGCTTGCCGACGTCGGTAACGTGACCTGGTTCGACGTGGTTGTTCCCGCCAAGACCATCGTGAGCCTGGCCGTGGAGACCGAAGTCGCCGAAGACGACTTCATCCCGCTTGTTGTCAGCGCCGCCTACTGGACCTTCTCGCCGGCCTTTGGGTCGGAAGCCGTCCTGTACAACGACGCCGACGAAGCCGTGACGATGCCGGTGCTGGTGCGTGACTTCGGTTTCCGGGGCTCGGCTACCACCACCTACGCCCTCAACGCCTCCTTCGTGAACGCGGCACTTCCGGACTCGCCGAACACCCTCTCCTTCACCGAGTACATGGCGACGGCGGCCGAAGCGAAAGTCCTTCACCTGCCGGCACAGGTGTCCGGTCTGCTGGACACCGAGGTGGCCCAGGAAGTCAACCCGGAGGCGCTGCCCTCGCAGTTCTTCTCGATGACGCTCACGGCCGGTGATGTGCTGGTGGCTCGCACCTCGCGTGGTGCTGAGGCTCCGGCCGACCCGGAAGCTGACGACCCCTCCACGACCGACACCATCCTGACGCTGTACAACGCCGCCGATGACAGCGTGGAGCTGCTTCAGGCCGACTACTACATCGGTCAGGCCGACGCGGGGACCTTCTTCTCGGCCTTTGCCTACACGATCGAAGAAGACGGCGACTACGTTCTGAAGGTCGCGCCCTACTGCCAGAGTGTCTTTGGTATGAGCTTCTGCTCCGATGGTGAGTACAAGCTCGACGTGTTCACCAACTGAGTTCCGCGACCTGCGTTTGTCCTCGCCAGTATGTAGCCCCCCACGAGGGGGCCTGTGGTTGAGGACAAAGGATGCATGAAAAGGGCGCTCCCCCGCCGGGGGAGCGCCCTTTTTTTGTGCCATTGCTCCCTGGCGAGCGGCCATTGACACCCCGGCGGCCCGTGGCTAGGTCTAGGGGCGCAACTTCGTACTGAGATGAGACTTTCTGGAGGTCGATGCATGAAGCTGGCAACGCTACGCAATGGAACTCGCGACGGTGCGCTGGTCGTGGTGGGCAAGAATAACTCGGTCTACGCTTCGGCCTCCGACATCGCGCCGACGATGCAGGCCGCGCTCGACCGGTGGGATGAGGTCGAGCCGAAGCTGCGCGCGTTAGCCGAGCAGCTGGAGGGGGGCCAGGTGGAGGGCACCCCGGTGGACCCGACGCAGATGATGGCGCCGCTGCCCCGGGCCTACGAGTGGATCGATGGCTCGGCCTACATCAACCACATCGTGCTGGTGCGCAAAGCCCGCGGCGCCGAGCCGCCCGCAACCCTGGAGACCGACCCGCTGGTCTACCAGGGCGGCTCGGGTGTGCTCCTGGGCGCCACTGACCCCATCGAGGTCCCCAACATCGAGTGGGGCGCCGATTTTGAGGCCGAGGTCGGCGTCATCCTCGGTGACACCCCCCGCGGCGTGAAGGCGGCCGACGCCTCGAAGTACATCAAGCTCATCGTCATCCTCAACGATGTGACCTTCCGCAACCTGATCCCGGCCGAGTTGGCCAAGTCCTTCGGGTTCTTCCAGTCCAAGCCGGCCACCGCGTTTGCGCCCTTCGCCGTGACCCCCGACGAGCTTGGCGAGGCCTGGAAGGAGGGCCGCATCCACCTGCCGCTCAACACCTATTATAACGGCGAAAAATTCGGCGATCCGGAGGCCGGTCCCGAGATGCACTTCTCGTTTAACGACCTGCTCCAGCACCTGACCAAGACGCGGGCCTACACCGCCGGCACCATCGTGGGCAGCGGCACCGTCTCCAATGACGATCGCAGCCGAGGCTCCTCGTGTCTGGCCGAGCAGCGGATGCTCGAGAAGATCGACTCTGGCGAGTTCAAAACGCCCTTTATGAAGCCGGGTGATACCGTCAAGATCGAGATGTTGGACAAGGCCGGCGTCAACATCTTCGGCACCATCGACCAGAAGGTCGTCGACGCCGACTGACGCCGGGCCACCGGCATCAACTGTGGTACGCGCGCCGCGCCGCCGGGCATTCTGGGCCGGCGGCGCGCGTGTTTTTAGCGCTTCTCAATCGGGCCCGAAGCGGGCCCCCAACCCAGGGATGGAGGCGGCGATGATTCTGCACGGCTACTGGCGAAGCTCTTCGAGCTGGCGGGTGCGCATTGGCTTTGCGCTCAAAGAACTCGAGTACGACTACCGCGCGGTGCATCTGGTCGAGGAGGGCGGCAGGCAGCACGCTCCGGAGTACCGGGCCAAAAACCCCATGCGTCAGGTGCCCATGCTGGAGTGGGAGGAAAATGGCCAGTGGATCACGCTGACGCAGTCCCTGGCCATTCTGGAATTTCTCGAAGAGCTGCGCCCCCAACCGCCGCTCTTGCCGGCCAACCGCGTGCACCGCGCCCGGGCCCGGGAGTTGGCCGAGATCATCAACGCCGGCACCCAGCCCCTGCAAAATCTGGCGGTGATTCAGAAGCTCAAGAACGAGCTGGGCGTCGACGCCCGGGTCTGGAGCCGGGAGTGGATTGCCCGGGGGCTTCAGGGCTACGAGGCGCTGGCCGAGCGCTACGCCGGCACCTACTCGGTGGGCGACGAGGTCACTCTGGCCGATCTCTGCCTGGTCCCGCAGCTCTACAACGCTCGCCGCTTCGATGTGGATCTGAGCGTCTTTCCCACGATCCTGGGGATCGAGGAGCGCTGCCTGAAGTTGGATGCCTTTGTGGTGTCGCATCCCGATCACCAACCCGATGCCCGGTGAGCAGGTCTTATGGTCGATGTGAGCGTAGACGATGTGCAGATCAAGACCTTTGAGGAGCTCACCAAGCGGGAGCTCTACCAGGTGATGGTGCTGCGCAACGAGGTCTTTGTGGTGGGCCAGAAGATCACCGCCGAGCCCGAGGTCGACGGGCTGGATGTGGACTGCGCGCATGTGCTCTTGCGCCGGGAGGGCCGCCTGGTCGCCACCGCCCGCATCTTCTACCGCGAGGCTCCCCTGGTGGTGGGGCGAGTGGCGGTGCATCCGGACTGCCAGCGCCAGGGGCTGGGGACGGTGGTGATGCGGGCGGTACAGCGCTATCTTGGCGAGCGCCCGGCTGAACTCCATGCCCAGGCCCATCTGGAGACCTGGTACCAAGAGCTGGGCTGGGAGCGCTTCGGCGAGCCCTTTGTAGAGGCCGAAATTGAGCACGTGATGATGCGCTGGCCGGCATCCGGCGCGCCCGCCTGAACTCGCCGGGGCGATCCTCCGGGAGAAGCGCGCGCCGCAGGAGGGGGGAGGGAATCACCGGGTTGAATCCATGATTTAGAGTCATTCACCGCAGTTCTTCATTCATCTAAAAGGAGGCATCGATGGCGTTGGAAGGAGTCAAGATCAAGTGGCTGGGACATTCGACCTTTGCGATCACCACCCCCGAGGGAAAGACCCTGCTGGTGGACCCGTGGTTGCGATCCAATCCGAAGTGCCCGGCGGAGGCCTACGAGCTGACGCCGGACGCGGTGTTGATTACCCACGGTCATTTCGACCATATCGGCGATGTCTTCGAGGTGGCCGAGCGCTGTCAGGGGCCCTTCGTCGGCATTTTTGAGCTGACCAGCTGGCTGGGCAGCCGCGGGGTGGCGGCCGAGCAGCTCGTGGGCATGAACAAGGGCGGCACGGTGGAGCTCGAAGACCTTGATGTGCGCGTCTCCATGACCGATGCTCGCCATAGCTCGTCCTTCCAGGAGGCCGACGGCACGAGCATCTATCTGGGGGAAGCCGCCGGTTTTGTGGTGGAGTTCTCCACCGGGGAGTCTCTCTACATCGCCGGCGATACCGCGCTCTTTGGTGACATGGCCTGGATCGCCGAGATCTACGGACCCACGGTGGGGATTCTGCCGATCGGGGACCGCTTCACCATGGACCCCCTGCAGGCGGCGATGGCCGCCGACCTGCTGGAGCTCGACGTGGTGATTCCCTGCCACTTTGGCACCGCCCCCGGGCTCACCGGCACGCCGGCCCAGCTCATCGAGTACCTGGAAAGCTACGAGATTGAGGTCGACGTGGTCGCGCTGGAGCCGGGGCAGGAGCACAGCTTCTAAGCGTCTCCAGAGAGCTATGTCCTGATTAAAAAAAACGCCGGCGCTCCGAGCGGAGCGCCGGCGTTTTTTTGCGCGGTCAAACAGGGCTGGCCCCCGGGCCGATCAGGCGTTGAGCAGCCGCTGCTTCTGGGCGGCAAACTCCTCATCGTTGAGTACGCCGCTGACGTGCAGCTCTTTGAGCTCGTTGAGCTCCTGAGTCAGCGAGCGCTGTTGGCCGCCGTTGAGCCTCTGCTGCATGTCGGAGCCGAGGTTGATGGTCACGTTCTGACCCATCTGCGCGCCCTGGGCCGCAAGCGCGTAGGCTGCGCCGTTGAATCGACGGTTGAATTCATCATCGCTCATTATCAAGAGCATGATGCACTCAACGAACGCGATTAGCGAGGGGATGCCGCTCCAGCAAAAGAGGAGGTAGAGCAAGCCCTGACCGTTCTGGCCCAGGTAAAATTTGTGGACGCCGAGGCCCCCGAGAATGAAGGCGAGGACAGCGGCAGTCGTTTTGCTTTTCATAGGTGTCTCCGGATGGAAAAGATGAGGCAGATGTAATGGTTAAAGGCTGGGTTTAAGTGCTATTGACGGGTACGAATCGCTTCAGCTCGTTCAGTAATCGGCAAGGCCTTTGCCGGCACCTCTGAGGATACTTCGGTGTCGAGCACCACCTGAGGAGCGGGCAGGGCGTAGGCCCAGTGACCACTCTCCAGATCAAGGTCTTCATCAAGGCGTTGAGCGGTAACCAGAAACTCCAGGGTAGGAATCAGTGCCTCTTCGGTCCAACCGAGGCTCTGCTGAAGCTCCTCCACGGTTTGTGGTTCCGCGACGGAATTGAGGTGTTGAAGCAGGCGCGTCCGCCGCTCGATTTCGATTGGCGAGGGGGCGGGAGTTGTGGGGCTAGAGCCGGCGACGCGCCGTGCGAGATAGGCGCTGAGCCCGGAGCCAGCCAGGGCATTGAAGGCCAGCAGGCCGAGGAAGGGGAGAGCCTCCTGGATGGCGGCCACGGCAAAGCCCGCTGAGAGGAGCACCAGCAGAACGGCAATGCTGACATAGACGCTTGCCGACCATGCCGGTAAGCGCAGGGGCCCCAGGGTGATACTCTTCTGCACGCCGGGTTTCTCCGAGCGCAGGTGCGTCGACGGGCGTGCGCCGACGAGCTTTTTGCCGCCGACGGAGATCCCCTCGCCCTGGACCATTTCCATGTCACCCAGTCGCATTTTCAAAGCCATCTCCCTCAATCTGGCAGCCGATCGTTTGGAACTGTTCCTTATTGTAAAGGCCACCTGGAAAGGGGGCAAGGATAAAGCCTGCCTGTAGACGAGGTTTGCTTTGCCCGGGGCGAGGGATAGCGCTTTGGGGGATTTACACATGATTCAAGGGGGGGACGTACGTCAGGCGTTGACGCAGCGTTGTGAGCGCTCCGTTCTAGGGCTCGGACTAGTCACCCCCACCCAGGGCACGGGTTACGTACTCGTCATCCGTCAACTCGCCGCGTTCATGGATGGCCGTCAGCCGGTCGAGTTCGTTGAGCCATTCGATGCCGAAGGCGTCGTCACACAACGCGTCGTCGGGAGCTGCCGGCGGAGCGAGCTCGTTCGCCGGGGCCCGGGCGTCGAAGCTGCGGCGCAGTTCATGGCTGCTCGTTCGGGTGAGGGCGACGTTGGAGCGTCGGTCAAAGGTCTCCTGGCGTATGCTCCGAAACCACAGAGCCTCCAAGACGCTGATGAGGGTGAGGAGGCCGGTAGATTGCCAGGGCGATGTAAAGCAGGCCCATGCGGAGGTTCTACAGGGGAGCTCGCGGAGAGGGGGGGGCTGGCATGAACGTGGATGAAAGGCCCGAGGTTCACGCGCGGCCGGCCAGGCTCATGGCGAGCGCCAGGCATAGCGGGGCCCCGAGCACCGTTGCCAGCACGTAGATGAGGGCGCGCCCCCGGGAGGTGCCCGCGAGGCGCGTGGTTTCGACGGCGAAGGTCGAGAAGGTGGTCAGCGCTCCGCAGAATCCGAGTCCGCCCAGCGCGAGCATCGGGAGGTGATGCAGGGGTTCACCGCTCGGGGCCCGCGTGAGCAGCGCGCCCAGCAGCGCGCTGCCGCCGAGGTTGACCAGGAGGGTGGCCAGGGGGAAGCGGGTCCGGTCGGCCAGGGGGAGCAGCGCGCGGGTGATGGCAAAGCGGGTCAGAGCTCCCAGCGCGCCGCCGAGCGCGATGAGGGCGACCGTCAGGGGGCTCACGGCTCACCTCCGGAGGGCCGGGCTGGCGAGGCGCTGGCGAGTCGCGCCCCCAGGCCGGCCAGCGCCAGGCCGCCGAAGAGGGAGGCGGCGACGTAGCCCGCGTTCAGGAGCGGGCTGGCCTGAGTGCCCAGAAAAAAGGCCTCCGAGGCGAAGGTCGAGGTCGAGGTGAACGACCCCAAAAGCCCCACCCCCACGCCCTGCTGCAACCAGGCCGGGGGGCGGCTTATGGAGGCGACCTTCGCAGCGACGATCCCCAGGAGCAGGCAACCGATGAGGTTGGCCGCAAGCGTGCCCGTGGGCATCGCCCCGAGCGTGGGAAGCGCCAGCCCCACACACACGCGCAGCAGTGCGCCGAGCGCGCCGCCCAGGGCGACGAGCGCCAGCGTGGCCAGGTGGGTCGGGGGGGAGGTGGGCATCGGCAAAATACTCAGTCCTGGGGATTCAGCGCACGCGGAGGTCCGCACCGGCAGAGTTAGCATGAGGGCTGGGAGGGTGCCAATCGGGGGAATAGCGCGTGGGATGGGCGTGAGGCAAAGGAGCGAGCGACGTCCGGAGCCCGCCGCGCTTCAAGGTGTCCTGGCGAGCGACGCCATAACGCCGCCCCGGATCACATCTCGGAGTTGTCGCTCGCTGTCTTGATATCGAGCACCGAAAGAGCATCCCATCGCGCGCTCTGACCTTTTGGTCGCTCAAAACCCGAGGTCCAGACTCGCTGCCTCGTTGAAGTGCGCGCCAGCGTGAGAGCGAGACTCGCTCTCTTCGTTTGGACCGGGGCGTCGAAGAAGCGGCAGTGGCTGTCGACGTTTAGGCTGCGTAGACGCGAGATCGGCGCTCGCCAGCGCGTTTTGGGCGCTCAAAACGTGGGATCGGCGCATGTCCGTGTGGTTCTGGACCGGAGGAGGGCCTGGCAAGGGGGGATGCTGCCGTTTGAGCTTTCGGTGCCATTTGCTAGGCTCGGTCGCATACCCGAGTTGTTTTGCCGTACGGGGGCCCGTTTGCGGCTCGTATGTCGTTCTGCGTGCGCGGTCGTGCGCGAACGAGAGGCGCGTCATTTGCTTTTGGAGACAGGAGTTTGTGATGAGTAACAAAGTGGGAAAAACGATCGAGAATCGCGTGAACTGGGGGCGTTGGGTGGCCTCCTCCATTCGGATTCACGGGGAGAACGTAGCCGCGAAGCTCGATGGTCAGATGGGCTTTGATGCGCCGGACTGGCGGCGTTTCATCGACGGGCAGGGCGAGTCGTTGAGCGAGCTGACGGAGAAGCTCTGGCAGAAGGAGGCGCATCTGGCCCGGGAGCGCGCCGATGACGTCGATCACCGCACCGCCCGCGACGAGGCTGCCGCCCAGACCCTGGAGATGCTCTCGCGCACGCGCTCGCTCCTGGAGGCCGGCGACCCGGCGCAGGTCCAACGCTTTGGTCTCGACGGCACCTTGCCCCGTCATCCGAAAGCGGTGGAGTCCTTTGGTCAGAACGTGGCGGATATGTTGCGCGAAGCCAACCTGACCATCGAGGCGATGGGCCTTGTCATCTCGACCCCCGAGCTGGCGACTGCTCTCCAGTCGCCCATCGACGGGCTGAGTGCGGCGTTGGTGAACCTCAACGAGGAGGAGCGCAAGGCCGAACGCCTTCTCACCGAGCGCGACGCGTTGATCGACGCGTGGTCGCGCATCTACCAGGCCGTCGCCGGAATCATGGAGCAGCTCTTCCGCCTGGCGGGCGATGATGAGTTGGCCCGACGCGTGCGACCCACAACCAACCGCTCTCTGGGCATCGACTCGCCAGCAGAGGATGGCGAACTCACCGAGCCGACCTCGCCGGCTGCTCCCGAGCCGGGGGAGTCGCCAGAGCCGCAGCCGGAGGTGGCGGAGTAGTTTCAATCATGAAAAGCGCTAAAACATGAAGGGGGAAACAAAAAACGGCCGCCGGAGTGTCTCCGGCGGTCTTTTTTGGTCAGGGTTCAGGGAACCACGTCGCCCAAAAGGCTGGAAACACGATCGATGCCCCGGCAGACTTCCCCCTCGCACCCCGAACGACTCAAACCCTGTGCCCGGAGATATCGCATGACGTTCTCACCCTCCGTCTTGTCCCTGCGCGCCCGATTCACGACGACCTCGGCCGTGCTCATCGGGCTCGCTGCCGGGCTGGTCGCGCCGGGAACGATGCCGCTCGCCATGGCCCTGGACTGTGAGGAGCCGCCTGTTTACCAGGACGTCCAGGCGCAGATCGACTCGATCTGGACCAGCGAGGACTTCGATTGCCTTGTGGTTCAGCATGAACTCTCTGTCCATGAGCGCAGCCACGATGTGACCATCACCACGGATTTTGCCAACGCGTGTGGCGAAGACCTGTGGATTGTGTCGGACGCCGATGACCTCTATGTCGCCGGCGACCGGATGGACGAGGTGCGCGTCAGCGATGGCGCGCTTGTGACGACGTTCGCACATCTATCGATGTACCCGGATAGGGTAGGTCAGCGGCAGCTGATGTTTCACGTGCTCCGCGACTCCCGGCGCGGCTCGGTCAGCGACGACTTCAATATGTACTTGCCACTGGGGCTGGTGATCGTTTCCTTTGAAAACACGCCCTATGACATGGACGACTGGCCGTGCGGCAACCCCAGCATGTTCGGCTGCTCATCGACTCCAAACTCGCCGGGAACGCCGATGCCGGGTCCGCTGGGCTGGGTGATGGTGGGAGTGGGGCTTGTAGGGCTGAGGCGCCGTGCGCGGCGCAGCCGACGAGTCTCCGGAGAGCTTCTGCCGGAAAAAGGACGTTCCCTTCAGCACACTGCTCGACCTGCCGCTTTCGAGTCATCAAACGTTTTTCGATGTGGACATGCCATGTTGCCATCACACAGCCTCACGTTCATCCCTTTCAAGAATACGTCGGCGGTCCTCCTGGGGCTCGCCGCAGGATGTGTCGTTTTTTGGGGGATCCCGCAGGCTGCCGCGGTATGCCCCGCGCCCGATAGCTACGATGAGCTCGACGCCTATGTCGACGAAGTCCGGTCCACCGAGAGTTACGCATGTCTGGACGTCGAGACTGCCACTGTCACCGATGCGGCGACCGGGAGCGTCTGGATCGTGACCGACATCATCAATGGGTGTGAGGACGATATCGTGGTCAATTTCGAGCGTGTCGCGCGCATTCCCATGGACCCGCCATATCCGGATAGCGAGCGTATTTCTGCGGGAGAGGCGGTGACGTTGGAGGTGCAGGTGGAGAGCTACCAGAATGCACCGGAAGGGGACGGCGAGCTGGAGTTTCGCGTGGACGGCGAGGACGAGCCGATCGTGCGTGTCCTTTACTCCTATGAAGGGACGCCCCGCGATAACAGCGACGTTGAGTGCAACGACGAAGTCTCCATCATCGGGTGTGGCGGGTGTGCAGCCTCCAGCTCGACTCCAGCCCACGCGCCGCTGGCCTGGGTGATGGTGGGGCTGGGGCTTGTGGGGTTGGGGAGGCGTGTGCGGCGCACCGCGCGCTCCTGAGCTTGACGCTTCGCTCGATGGTTGCGCCGGGCACAGAGCCGGAGCGTCGCGGCCAGCAAAAAGGGCCGCCGGAGACATCTCCGGCGGCCCTTTTGTGTCAAAGCTGTGGGGAGATGCAAAAGGGGGCTCAGCGGGGCCAGCCGCAGGCGACCTCGGCGATGCCGGTGACCTGCGCGTCGCCGTTGTTTTTGCGCACGGTGAGTTGCACATCGCCCCCCTCTCGAAGGGCGCAAACTCGCGGGCAGGGCGCGGGCGACGTTGCACGGGGCGAGGAGAGTGTGGAGCTGGCGGGAGCGGGGAGAAAGCCAGCCCCCGCAGAGCGGTGGGGGCGAAGGGGAGGGGCATTGGCTTGATCGGAGTCTCAGCTGTGTCTTCGGACCAGGAGCTCTTTTGTCTCTTCGTCGAACTCGGGGAGAGACTCCAGGTTGTCCCTCTTTGTCTCGTGGTTCGGAGATGTGATTTCGAGCTTAAGATCCTCAGCCAAAATCTTTCCCTCTCCCAGATCGATTTCCGTCATGACGTAGTGTCCCGAGGATAGAATGAGTTCTGCCAGTAGCTTGTGATCGCATACTTCCATGGCCTGCTCTTTCCCACTGATAACATCAGATCGCTGACAGACATATTTAGCCGACTTGCCCGAACCATTCCTGGCGAACACTTTGACGAGCGTTGGCACGCATACCTCGCTGGTAGATGGCCCTCCACAAGGGCGTTGGGTGAGACGGCAATGGTCGGCGGTTTGCATAGCGGAGTCAAGAGAGGGGGGGCAAGCCCGGAGAAGCCCGATGCTGTTACGTAAAACACGTGCTTCCGAGTGGTATGGGACTTCGTTTTCGCCGCTGCGTTGCTGGAGAGGGTATCCCTATGTAGGGGGGGCATGCTTCAGGTGTGAGGGGGGTGTCGCTCTATATGGTGATGTGGTTTGGGGTGTGTGGAGGGTTCTTAAGAAGGGGTGTGGATTTAAGTATTCTTGACGGCCTGAGGTTCTCCGGGTTTAATTGAAATCGTTGGATAAAGTAGAGGCCGGGGCATTGGCGCTACAGGATGCAGCACGCGTGGCTGAGTTGATACGAGGCCAGGTGGCGGGTTGCGATCGCTCGGCATTTGCGGGGCGCTCGCAGAAGATAACCAGGTGATATGCACACAACGAACGTAAGGAGAGAAGCCATGAGACACATGTGGAAGGGTGCGTGCTCTTTGGGCGTGGTGCTTTGTTTTGGCGTGGCCTGCGGCGGGGATGCATCGCCGGAGCAGCCGCAGATCGTGGAGGGAGGGCCTGCAGAGACCCAGTCCGACGATGAGGTGGCATCCGCGGTGTTTGCTCAGGAGGAGGCGTTGTTTATGAAGACGCGCTCTTCTATCTGGAAAGCGATCATTGTGCTGGATGAGGCGGGGGACCTGGTCTTCTTTTCGGAAGAGCCCTTCTATGAGCATAGCGGGGAGATCGGCTCCATGGCGATGATGGGCGATCGCAGCGGGGTGCTCTTTACCGCTGACGCGCCGGGTGCGGAGTGGACGGATGCGCTCTATTTTCTGAGCGCGGATGGTGGCGCGCCGGTGCGCTTGATCGAGCCTGTTCAGACCGATGCGGATGCGGCTTCGATGAGTGTGGAGGACTCCGTCGGTGGTCTGGATGCGCCGATCGTGGTCTCGATCAGGGAGGTGAACGGGGACGATTCAGACCTGAGCGGATGGAACATCGTGCCGGCGGTGTATCGGGATGGGCAGCTGGATGTGAAGACGGCCCGCTGTCCGATTACCAAAGAAATTCGCGTCAATCGCGTGACGGGAGAGCTCGTCGCGCACGAGGTTTACTGCGATGGGAATCCGGAGCAAAACTTCATCACCTACTATCCCGACCTGGAGTTTGAGAACGGGGTGGAACTCTTCTCCGAGCAGGAGTCCCGTGATGGGTTGTTCGCGATCTTTGGCCTGAGCTGGACGCGCGACAATCAGGTCTTTTTGAGCGGCCTCGACGGCACCCTGGAGTTTAATCCGGCCCGTCCCGGAGCCATGGTCTCGTACTCGCAAAAATCCGCGGGGCGCTTTGGAGCGGGGCTCTATCAGGGGCATGTGCTCATGGCGAGGGGCTCAGACCTCTACCTTGCCGATTACCAGCGTCAAGAGTTCTGGAAGGTCTCGGAAGACGTCGCCGTCTTTCCGGACCCGGTCTGGTAAGCCGGCGCATCGTGTGTGGCGGCGAGGCCTAAAAAAGACTTGATCGCCGCCGGGATGGGTGCGACATAACAGCGCGTCGTCGCGTTTGGTGGCGCGCTCAGGCCCCGTAGCTCAGTTGGATAGAGCGACGGATTCCTAATCCGTAGGTCACAGGTTCAATTCCTGTCGGGGTCATTTCTTTAAGTGCATGAAAAAGGTTGGAAAAAAAGCCTCTCCGGGTTGGGTCCGGGGAGGTTTTTTCGTCTCAATCCCGGAGGTGAGCATGTCCCTGACGTACTACCGCGAGCTCGTCCGGGAGTTTTTCGACGGAAAGCGCGTCATTCTCGCCATGGGAACAGTGGCCGGGTCTGCGGGGCGCGTTCAGGCGTTGCGAGAGCTCGGCGTGGCGGAGTGTTTGCTCGTGGGCAACGGGCTCAATACGCGGACCGGCGGAGCGTTTGGCTGGTTGGCGCGCGGTGAGCCGGAGCTGCCTCTTCCGATTCTGGAGATGATGATTCGGAAGGGGGGAGACCTGGATTTTCGGCCTGCCGAGTCGGAATCGCTTATCGTAAACATCGCAGATACACATCGGGTGGACGACGACCTTCAGTACGACGCGTTACTGCTGACCGGTCCCTCGGCCATGGGTGGATTTGTGCGGGTGTTGCCTGTGGCGCGTGGACGAAGGCCCGGGGCCTCGGTGGCGCCGGAGGTGGCTGCGGCGTGGGAGCTTACAGATCGGGAGTTTGGCACGGGGATCGGTGCGCTTGAGGCTCCTCAGGATGTGCGGGATTTGAGTTAGAGCACGACGTGATGTTTCATCCAGGCCCCGGGTTGCCAGACGGCGACCCGGGGCTTTTTTGTGGCGGGCGGGTGTGGGTCTGGCGAATGCGCGGCGGCTGCGCTATGACCGGGCGCATCGAAGGTAAGTCAGGCGCCGCTCCTGAAGCGGGGGCCAGAGTGAACATGGGGTCCGACGCGAGCGCGCGCCAGACCTGGACGAAGGAGGGATGCATGGAGTGGAAGCGCAAACGTGACTGGATGGGGGCGGCGCTGCTCTCGGTGGCGATGCTGGCGGCCTGTGGGGAGGGCGCCCAGGTCGAGGAGCCGATCGTGGTGGAGGAAGATACCGGGGCGGATCTGGACGTGGAGCAGATTGGCGAGATTGACGATCGCGATCAGCTGGCCGAGCGGCCCTGCG
Source organism: Lujinxingia litoralis (assembly GCF_003260125.1). Classification (NCBI taxonomy): domain Bacteria; class Deltaproteobacteria; order Bradymonadales; family Lujinxingiaceae; genus Lujinxingia; species Lujinxingia litoralis. The sequence continues at coordinate 1,116,705 of NZ_QHKO01000001.1, read as the reverse complement.
GTCAAGAACTGCTGGAGGACTGGCCGCTGGTCGAGGAGGTTTCTTCCGGGGCGGTGGAGGTGACCCGGGATGGCGAGGTGTTCACGGCCACGATCGACGCCCAGGCCGGGGGGACGCAGGGTGCGGCGAGCCATCCCTTTGTGTATCTGAACCTGGCGACGGGGGAGAAGGTGGCGCTGGATGATGTGGGCGCAGCGGTGAGCGACGCCTGGCATCTGGCGTTTAAGCGGGTGGTGATTCGCAGCAACGGCGGCTACTCGGGCCCGGGCGGGGTGGTGGTGGCCAAAGAGAGCGCCACGAGCTTTGAGGAGGTGACCCAGGCTCCGGGCCAGCCCGACGCCTATCGCAGCGATCAGACCTACGATGCGAGCTGCAACCCGCAGCTCGATCCGATCGGCACGCCGATGACGGCGTTCAACTTCCTGAACCTGAACAACCCCTCGGGCTCGCAGTCCTGGTACAGCTACGGGGGCGGCGTCTCGCCAGTGTCGGGGGATGTGTACGTGGTGCGGGTGCCGGAGGCCTCGCAGGCGTTTAAGGTCGAGATTCTGGGCTGGAGCGATGGCGAGTATGAGATTCGCTGGGCGGAGCTGAACTGATGGGCGTGTGGAGTACACAAGGGGCGGCGCTGGCCGCCTGCGCCGGGCTGATGATGGGGACGCTCAGCGAAGCGCAGGCGTTGCGTCCCACCGCGCCCGAACATCCGCTGAGTTACGGGGCGGTGGAGGCCGACTACCTGGACAGTCCGGCGGGCTACGTCCGGGTCTGGTGGGCCGCGGAGGGCCCGCACGCCTCGCCACGTCTGGCACCGGGGGGGGAGGAGCCGGAGATCGCCCGGATGGTGGCTGAGGTGGGGGATGCGATGTTCGCGTCGGTGGAAGATTACGGGCTGCGTCTGCCGCTGAGCGACGCCGAGATCTATCCGGCCGGCGCCGACGACGGGGGCGACGGGCGTTTTGATATCTACCTCTACAATTTTGAGGCCGGCGACGGGCAGTACGTGGCCGAGTACTGCCTCAACGGCGCCGTGGAGCGCTGCGCGGGCTACGCGATGCTCGATCATGCCTTTGTGCCGCTCTACTACCCCTCGCGGGAGCTGGCGGTGAAGATCGTGGTCAGCCATGAGCTCTTTCACGCGGTGCAGGCGGCCTACCGCGCCGACTGGCCGGTGTGGGCTTCGGAGGGAAGCGCGAGCTGGTTTGAAGAGGTGGTGTACCCGGAGCAGGACGATTTTGAGCGTCTGGCGGGCTACTACTTTGCCGAGCCGGCCCGTAGCCTCAATGACCGGGCGCGCGGGCCTTCGGATGGGTTTGCTTACGGGGCGGGCATCTTTTTTTATTACCTGGAGACGATCCTCGGGCAGCAGAGCGTGGCGGCGGTGGCCGAGCGTTTTGCGCAGGGGGGCAGCTTTGAGGAGGCGCTGCTCGCCGAACTCGACGCGAGCTTCGGGGACGCCGAGGCCGCCGTGGAGCTCTTTGCGATCTACAACCTCTTCACCGGCCAGCGGGCTCTGGCAGACGAGGGCTACGCCGACGCCGCGCGCTTTGACGAGGTGGAGGTGGTGAGCCTTCCCGGGGGGGCGCCCTTTAACTGGGAGCAGAACGTTGACGCGTTCAGCGCGCGCTTTGCCCGCTGGGAGGTGGAGCAGCCGATGACGGTGACGCTGGCCGAGGTCGAAGGCTGGCCCTCGGCCCGGCTGGCGGTGCTACGCGGCGGGCAGGGGCCCTCGGCGGGGTACGAGAGTCTGGAAGTGGGGCAGTCGCTGGCTGTTGGGCCGGCGGATGCGCCGGTGTATCTGGTGGCCAGCCAGGGGATTGGGGAGGACGCCGTGATCAGCGTTCGCGGGCGTCTGCCGGTTGAGGCACCCGACGAGGAGGATGCTCCCGAGGAGGTCGCCACAGGCGGGTGTGCGCAGGCGGGCAAAGGCGCACCCGGAGGCTGGGTCTGGAGCGTGTTGATCGCATCTTTGATGGTCCGGGGGCGCCGGAGGCGTAGAGCGTGATAGCGCGCGTCGTTGAGCTGATTGAGAAAACAGCGCAGATGTTGGAGCTGGGCGTGGTCGAAACCGCGCTCGGCGTCGCGCTGATCTGCGCGCTGGTGTTCTGGGCGATCGTGCGGGCGCTGCGCCGGCGCTGGCGTCGCTTCGTGGCCCGGCGCAGGGGGCGGCGCGCCCGCAGCGCTGAGGAGCGTGCTGGCCGATGGCTGGAGCGTGAGGGCTATGAGCTGATCGAGGAGCAGGCCGTACGCGATTGGGTGGTGGGAATCGACGATGGGGAGGAAGTCGTGCGTTTGATGGCCGACTGGGTTGTCGAGCGCGCCGGCAAGCGCTATGTGGTGGAGGTTAAGACCGGTAAACGAGCCCCCTCGATCCGCAACTCCGCCACCCGGCGGCAGATGCTGGAGTATCTGTGCGCGTATGAATGCGACGGGGTCATTTTGATGGACATGGAAAGCGGCGCGCTTCATGACGTGCGTTTTCCGGTGCGTTTGCGGCGGTTGTAAGTGGTTGTAAATGTTTAAAAACTTAACGGAAGGTCTCGGAAGATAGCTGCCTGAGGTGCTGTTGCAGCCAGACGGGGTCGGGGAGGGCGCGTGAGCGAAGGCATGAGGGATGCAACGAACGAGGGTAAGGCGATGACGACAGGTCGGAGAGAAGGAGAGGGCGGTCCGGGGGATGGGCCGATGTCGCCCGTGGCGAGCCGCCGGATCGAGGGCACCTGCGTGCTGCTGGTGGAGGACGATGAGCCGGTACGCGAGTTGATCGCGCTCCTGCTGCGGGACGCCGGCGTGGATGTGGTGGAGCTCGGCGACGGGATTGAGGCGCTTAATTATGTGGCGGCCTGCGAGGTGTATCGGCAGACGGTGCGCCAGCCCGATGTGATTCTGGCTGACATTAACATGCCCAACTTCAGCGGACTCGATCTCTTGATGGGGTTAAGGGAGAGCCGGGTGCGACCGCCGGTGGTGTTGGTCACGGCGGTCAATGATGTGGACATCCACACCGAGGCTCGTCGGCTGGGGGCGGTGAGCATCGTGCAGAAGCCCTTTGAGGTGGAGGGGCTCCTGGCCGAGGTGGCCGGGGCGCTGGTGCGCGCCCGGGCCGACGCCGGCGAGCTGGTATAGCGCGTATGGAGAGGGGGCTCAGAGGCCGGGGCGCGACCAGTCTTCGATGGTCCAGCCCCGGCGCAGTGCTTCTTTGCGCAGGCGCGGGTCGGGGTTGACCACCCGGGGGTGTCCCACGCGCCGGAGCATGGGCAGATCGGAGTAGGAGTCGGTGTAAAAGTAGGAGGCGTCCAGATCGACGCCGGCCTGGCGAGCCCAGTGCTCGGCGTGGTGAACTTTGCCTTTGCCGTAGCAGATGGGGCGCTCAAAGGTGCCGCATAAGAGGCCCTGCTCATCGATGGGGAACTGGTTGGAGAGCCAGGCATCAAGCTCCCAGTGCTCGGCGGCCAGCTTGGAGAGGAAGGGGGAGCTGGCGGTGAGGAGCACCAGGGGGTGGTCCTGACTGCGGTGATGCTCCAGGGCGGCGCGGGAGCCGGGCTGCACGGTGGGGAGCACGTGGTGATCGAAAAACACCCGGGTGCGTTCGTGCAGCTCGTCGGCGGACTGGCCCCGGTAGTGGCGCACGGCCTCGGCGAAGGCCCGTTCAATATCGACCACTGAGAGGTGGTAGAGGGCCATCCAGGCCGAGGCCTTGAGGAATTGACGTTTGGAGATGCGTCCGGCGCGGCGTTCGTGCTTGGCGTAGAGAAAGGCGCTGTTGACGCGGATCAGGGTACGGTCCAGATCAAAAAATGCGGCGGGGCGCCCGGGGGATTCGGTCATGATGGCAGAGTCAGGGAAAGAGAAGCTCAGTGCAGGGTGGATGAGGCCGCCTCCACCCGATCGGGGATGCCAGCTTCGAGGACTTCGCGCACTCTGGCAAGTTCCGGGGCCGGGGAGAGGGGGCCAAAGCGCCCGAGCATCTCTAAGATACGGGCACCGAGCTGGCCTCCCGGGGCGAGCACGCGCAGGTGGAGGTCGACCTCGGTGGAGGCGCCCTCGTCCAGGGGGGTGAACGCGACCCAGCCTTCGTGGGAGATGTCGTTGGGCTCCATGGAGCGCCAGACGATGAGGCGGTCGGGCTGATCTTCGAGGATTTCAACCTCGGTGCTCAACGTGCGCTCGCCAGGGGCGCGGAAGTACCAGCGGGAGTGCTGCTCGTCGAGCACCTCGATGTCGTAGATGCGCGGCAGGTACACCGCCAGATTTTCGAGCTCGCGCCAGAAGGCGTAGACCTCCTCCGGGGAGCGTTTGACGACGGTGGTGTGATGGATGGGGGCCATCTGGGTGGCACCCAGGTGCAGGAGGCGACGCGGGAGGTTTCCGTCGAGGAGGTCGTTGGACTTTAGGCCCTGGTAGAGGATGCCGGCGCCGATGCCAGCGAGCAAATAACCGAGCGTGCCACGGCGTTTGAGTCCGTAGGCGGTGAGCAGCGCGCCGGAGACCAGCGGGAGTGGGTTGAGCGTGTCGCTCTGGTCGCGCTCGCGGGCGCCCGGGTCGCGGCTCAGGGCGCTGAGGGCATGGGCGGTGTCGGAGCGTTGATCCCGTGAACTCATGGTGAAACCTCAAGGATGATAGACGCAGGTGGTATCGGTCGATGGGTCAAAGCCTAAGCACTTCGAGGGGGCGCGCCAACGCCGGGGCGCTTGACCGCGTGAGAGCCACCGACTACTAGCAGGGCCCCGAATGAGCCGGGCGAAGCCCGGCGAAACGCCCGTGATTATGAGCACCTGGAGAGAGTCTGATGAGCCAGCGAATCTACCTGGATTGGAACGCCACCGCGCCGGTGCTGCCTGAGGTGCGTCAGGCCATGGTGGACGCGCTCAGCGGCGTGCACGGCAACGCGTCGAGCATCCATCGCGAGGGGCAGGCCGCGCGGGCGGTGGTGGAGCGGGCGCGTCGTGCGGTGGCGGGGGCGGTGGGCGCGCCGGCCCAGGCGGTGGTGTTGACCGCCGGCGCCACGGAGAGCAACAACCAGGTGCTGCGCCAGCACGCTCGAGAGCGCGCCGACGCCTACATTGTCTGTACGGTGGTGGAGCATCCCTCGGTGCTGGAAACGGTGCGCGCGCTGGAGAAGGAGGGCGTGCGGGTGGCCTACTGGCCCGTGGATCGGCAGGGACGTCTGGTGGAGGGGTGGCTGGATGAGCGTCTGGCCGAAGGGGCCACGCTGGTCAGCGTGATGTGGGCCAATAACGAAATCGGCAATATTTATGATGTGGCGGCCATCGGGGAAAAGGTGCGGGCCACCGGGGCGATCTTTCATGTTGATGGCACCCAGGCGCTGGGGCGCATCCCGGTGGATTTTGGCGAGAGCCACATCGACTACATGACGCTCTCATTTCATAAGATGGGCGGGCCCAAGGGCATCGGGGCGATTGTGACCCGGGAAGGGCTTAAAGTGGCGGCGCTGCTCAGCGGCGGGCATCAGGAGCGGGGGCGGCGCCCGGGCACCGAGAACGTGCCAGCCGCCGCCGGGCTGGAGGCCGCCGCGCGTCAACTCGCCGCTGATGGCGAGTCGTGGCAGCAGGCGCTGAGGCAGCGGCGGGAGGCCTTTCTGGCGGCGCTGAATGCCGAAGTCCAGGGATTTGAGCTGCGCGGCGATACCGAGCACCAGCTGCTCAATACGCTGAACGTGGCCTTCGATGAGGTGGACGGCGAAGATCTCCTTTTGGCCGTTGATCTGGAAGGGATCTCGGCCTCCAGTGGTTCGGCGTGTACGGCCGGCTCGCTGGAGCCCAGTCATGTGATTCTGGCGATGGGCTTTGAGGCGAAGGCCGCGCGCCGCTCGGTGCGTCTGAGCTTTGGGCCGGCCACCCCGCAAGAAGAGCTGGCGCGGGCGGCCCGGATTCTGGGCGCCGTGGTCAAGCGCCTCCGCACGATGCCCGCGCTGTGAGGGGCGTCACTTTGTTTTTGCACTTTTAAAGCGCAGCGGTTAGCTGTGTCGGCGTGCTCCCGGCGTTGACGCGGGAGCTGGTGGCCAACGTTGAGGTAGGAATCATGTCGCAGACGATCACAGACACTCAGAGCTGTTCGGTGGACCAACGTCCACCGAGCCTGGAAGAGGCCGACGAGCTGGCCCGGGCGGTCGAAGACCGCGTGGTGGTCGCGATGAGCGGCGGAGTCGACAGCTCGGTGACGGCCGGGATTCTGGCCGGCGAGGGCTACGATGCGGTGGGCATTGCCATGCGCCTCTACTCCACGCCTCAGGAGTCGTACACCAAGAGCTGCTGCTCGCCCGACGATCTTTTTGATGCGCGCACGGTGGCCGATTCGCTCTCGATTCCCTTTTACGTGGCCAACTACGAGGACGCGTTTCGCGAGCGCGTGATCGAGTATTTTGTCTCGGAGTACCGTCGGGGGCGCACGCCCAACCCCTGCGTGGCCTGCAACGACCATCTGAAGTTCGATATTTTGTTGCAGCGTTCTCTGGCGCTGGGCGCGACGTATCTGGCGACCGGGCATTTTGCGCGCATCGATCGCAGTGGCGAGCATCCCAAGCTGCTTCGGGGCGTCGACCGTAATAAGGATCAGTCCTACTTTTTGTTCGGGCTGCCGCGGGAGGCGCTGGGGCGGATTCTCTTCCCGCTGGGCGGCATGACCAAGGACGAGGTCCGTGAGATCGCGCGCACCATGGGGCTGGAGACCGCCGAGAAGGCCGAGAGCCAGGAGATCTGCTTTGTGGGCGGCGGCGACTACAAGGCGTTTGTCGCCAAATTGCTCTCGGAGCAGGAGCGCACGCCAGGCCGGATCGTGACGACCTCGGGAGAGTTTCTTGGCGAGCATGACGGGATTCACCAGTTCACCGTCGGGCAGCGCCGGGGGCTGGGGCTGAGCTACCACGAGCCGCTCTACGTAAAGGCCATCCGACCGGAAGACGGCACCGTGGTGGTGGGCGGACGAGATGAGTTGGAAGCGCGGGGGCTGGTGGCCGAGCGTTGCAACTGGCTCTCGTTTGAGCGTCCGACGGGACCGATCGAATGCCAGGTGAAGATCCGCTACGCCGGTGAGCCGGTGCCGGCGCTGGTGACGGTGGGGGGCGACCCGACGACGGCGTTTGTGGAGTTTGAAGAGCCGCAACGCGCGGTCACCCCGGGCCAGGCTGCGGTCTTCTACCGCGGGGAGGAGGTCCTGGGTGGTGGCTGGATTGAAGAGCCCCGAAGCTGAGATGGCACATATGAGACAGGCCCGTGAAGCGCTGCAGAAAGAACACCGCCACGATCTGGAGTCGCTGGAGGAAGCGCTGGGGTACACTTTTGAGGAGCGCGCGCTTTTAGAACGCGCGCTGACCCACCGCTCGTACGCCAACGAAAAGAGTGATGTGAGCAGCGATAACCAGCGCCTGGAGTTTCTGGGAGATTCGGTGCTGGGGTTGGTGATTGCGCACCTGCTCTTTGAAGACGATCAACAGGCGGCCGAGGGCACGCTCTCCAGCCGTCAGTCGGACCTGGTCTGTGAGGGGGCGCTGGTGGAGCGGGCCGACGCGCTGTGCCTTGGCGAGCATCTTCGCCTGGGCCGTGGTGAGGTGCTCACCGGCGGTCGCCAGAAACCGGGGCTCCTGGCCGATGCCTATGAGGCGGTGCTGGCTGCGGTTTACCTCGATGGCGGATATGAGGCGGCCCGGGGAGTCATCGCGCGTCAGCACGGTCCGATCATCGCGTCGGGCGGTCCGGAGCAGCCCTTGGCAGCGGTGGTAAGCGAAGGCGGTCAGAAATCTCCCACCGATTTCAAGAGTTACCTGCAACGAGAGGTGCAGCGTCAGTGCGACGAGCATCCTCGTTACGTCATCATCTCGGTAGAAGGCCCCGATCACGCGCGCACCTTTGTGGCGGAAGTTCACGTGGATCAGGTTGCGTTGGGGCGCGGTCAGGGCGGCTCTAAGAAGCAGGCGCAGCAGGAGGCTGCTCGCCAGGCGGTGGAGCGGCTGGCGGATGTCGGCGGTGATTTGTCGCAGCTTTTGTTCGACCCGTTGCCGTCGCCGGGGCGCTCGGGTTAAAAGACGCGAGCCGGCGCGGTGCTGGCTCGGAACGTGACGTTTGACGCATCAACAACTCGCCAGGAGTCGCCTGGCTGGTGGTTTTTAGACACCACAGTGAGGACCCTATGTTTGGTCTCGGGACAACAGAGCTTCTTATCATTGCCTTTATTCTCGTGCTGCTTTTTGGGCTCGGGAAGTTGCCCCACGCCGCAAAGCAGCTTGGGCTGGGCGTGAAGAGCTTCCAGGACTCGGTGCGTGGCAACGACGAGGAGCCGGCCACGCTGGAAGACAAGTCTGCCGATCGGGTCACCCGTGAGGCGGCGGTCAGCCATGAAGAGCGCGTCGACACCAAAGCCTGAAGTGAGCGGGAGCGATGCCAGTCTTTAGCATGACCGGATTCGGGGCGGCGCGCCTGGAAGTTGAAGGGCGCAGCCTGCGCGTGGAGTGCAAGAGCGTAAACCACCGTACTCTGGAGGTGCGTGTGCATGCGCCGCGGGAGCTGCGCTGGTTGGAGGCGCACGTGGTGCGTGCTGCCCGCGCGCGCCTGGAGCGCGGGCGGGTGGATGTGCGCCTGGAGATCGGCGACTCCAGCCAGACTGAGGGCGGCTTCAGTGCCATCGATCAAACGCGCTTTGAGGCGGTGGCCCAAGAACTCAAGCGCCTGGCGGTGGCCAGCGGCCTGGGCTCATCGGTTCAGGTGAGCGATGTGCTGGCCTATCGCTCGTATTTCGAGCGTGATGACGCCTCGCGTTTCGATGAGAGCGCGCTGGGGCGTTTGCTGCCCACCGTGGAAGAAGCGCTGGCATACCTGCATCAGGCCCGGGAGGAAGAAGGCCGCGGCATTGAGGCCGACCTGCGCGGGCATCTCGCCACACTGGCGGCGCGCATCGACGCGGTGGAGGCGTTGGAGTCGGGCGACGAGCTCGCCTATCGCTCACGGGTGGAGGCCCGGCTGCGTCAGGCCATTGACGACTTCGGCGTGGGGGAGCTCGATGAGGAGCGCCTGGCTCAGGAGCTGGTCTACTACGCCGAGCGGGGCGATATCTCCGAAGAGTTGCAGCGGGCCCGATCGCATGTGGCCCGGCTGGGCACGGTGCTCGACGAGGCCTCGGAGCAGGGGGTGGGCAAGAAGATCGATTTCTACCTCCAGGAGCTCATTCGAGAGGTCAATACGATGGGCTCCAAGAGTCATCTGGCCACGCAGAGCGATCTGGTCGTGGAGATGAAGAGCGCCATCGAAAAGATGCGCGAGCAGAGCGCCAACGTGGCCTGAGAGCCCGGGCGCAGAGCGTTGTGGAAGTTACAGAACCATCGGAAGTACAAGGGTATAGGATGGCCGAGCAGGGCGTGCTGTTGATCGTTTGCGGACCCTCGGGGGTGGGAAAGACCAGTTTGTGTCAGGCGCTGCTTAAGGCGCGGCCCCGACTTACCCCCAGCGTCAGCTACACCACGCGCGCGCGCCGGGGCGATGAGGTCGACGGGCAGGCCTATCACTTTGTGGATGTGGCGCGCTTTGAGGAGATGGTCGAACGCGGCGCCTTTGCGGAGTGGGCGAACGTGCACGGCAACTATTATGGCACCTCGTCGGAGGTGATCGAGGCGGCCTGGCAGCAGGGGCACGATGTGCTCTTTGATATCGACTACCAGGGGGCAAAGCAGCTCAAAGAGCGCTATCCGCACGCGACCAGCGTGCTGGTGGCGCCGCCGGATATGAAGACCCTGGAGGGCCGCCTGCGTGGGCGAGGGACCGACGCGCCGGAGGTTATCGCTCGCCGACTCAAGGCCGCGCGCCACGAGCTTGCGCAGCACGAACTCTTTGAGTTTTTGCTCGAGAACCGGGATTTCGATCAGGCGCTCGGTGCGCTGATATCGGTCTACGATTCCGCGCGCCATGCCCGAGCCCTGAAGGTGGACTGGCTCAACAGGCTTCTCGACCAGGGGTGAGTCGGGCTTGAGAGACGCGTTAAAAAAGGCCGCCCTCGCATAGGCGAGGGCGGCCTTTTTTGTGGTTGTGAGAGCCCGGGGAGGAGCAGTTCAGCTCAGCGCCTTGCGCAGGCGTCGGATGTGCAGCGAGAGCTCGGCCAGGCCCTCGTACCAGCCGATTTCTTCGGCCAGGGAGCGGGCGCTTCGGAAGTACTCTTTAGACTTCTCCAGGTCTCCGGCTTCCATGGCGGTGATGCCCAGGTTGGTCAGAATGCGACTTTGATTGAGCAAGTCACCGGTGGCCTGGGCAAATTGAGCGGCGTTTTCGAAGTACTGCCGGGCGCGTTTGACGTCGCGCACGCTCAGGCTGAGCGCGCCGAAGTTGGACATCACCCGGACCAGGCCGCGGAAGTCCTCGATGGCACGGGCCTGCTGGTAGGCCGTCTGTAAAAACTGCTGCGCACGTTGGTAGTCCTTCTGGCGGATGAAGAGGGTGCCCAGCTGGTTGTAGGCGGTCCAGAAGAGCTTGCGATCGTCGGGGTTTTGCAGATCGAGATCGCCGACCTGATCGACTTTCTGGGACACCTTCATCAAAAGGTTGGCCGCGTGCGGGAGCTGGTTCTCTTTTTCGGAGAGCTGGGCCATGGCGAGCAGGGCTTTGATCTCGCGTTTGAGATCGCCGGCCTCCACCGCCTCGTGGAGCAGGGTCTCCAGGCTTTGCTTGCTGTCTTCGAGTCCTCCGGCGTCCATGGCGATGAGGCCGCGTTCGTAGAGCAAATCCTGGCGCAGGGGGCCGTCAATGAGGTCGAGGTCGGGCAGGGCGTCGATAACGCGTTGGGCGTCTTCCAGGCGCCCGGACTCGCGCATGGCCACGAGCTGGCGCGCGAGCGCGGTGAGCAGCGTCTCGTGGGTGGGGGCGACTCTGTCCTTGAGGAGCTCGACGGCTTCCTGGAAGTTGTCGATGGCTCCGGCGTAGTCATAAAGCTCCAGGAGGAGCTCGCCGGCGCGGGTCAGGTAGAAGGCCGCGCCCTCCCAGCCTTCGACCGCCCGGTAGTGGAAGGCCACCATCAGCGGGTATTCGATGGGATCGACGGCGGCCAGATCGGGAGTTCCCTCGAGAAACTCGATGATGCGTGAGTGCAGCTGGGCGCGGGTGGAGCGAGGCAGTCGCTCGTAGACGACGCGGCGCAGGGCACGGGGCTGGAAGGCTACGTGAATGCGGTCGAAGCTGTCGTAGCGCGCGCTCAAGAAGTTCAGCGCGACCAGATCGCTTAAGGAGCGCTGCGGATCGAGCTGGGCGGGCACGATCTGCAAAAAGAACTCTTCGCGGAAGCTCTCCCCGACGACGGAGGCGATGGCCAGGACGTCGCGCAGCTGATCGGGCAGGGCGTCGATGCGGGCGGCGAGGAGCTCCTGAAGGTTCAGCGGAACGCCGGCATCAAGGAGCTCCTGTTCGCTGGCCAGTTTGCCCCCGCTCTTCTGGAGCACAGCGCGCACCAGTTCGTAGAGGAACATCGGGTTGCCGCTGGAGCGCAGATGCACCTGCGCCACGATCTCCGGCGGTGGCGTGTAGCCGAGCACCTGGGCGACGAACTGACGGGATTCGTCTTCGGTGAACCCGCCGATCTGCAGGATTTCAAAGTTGCCGGGGAGCCCGTGGTCCAGCGCCGTGGATTCAATGCGCAGGGTGACGGCGATGAGGATCGGCTGCTTTTGAATGCCGGAGAGCAGGTTGTCGAGAAAGTCGATGGTGAAGCGGTCGTCGACGGCCACATCGTCGATGGCCAGGAGCACCGGCCCCTTTTTCATGGCGAAGCGCAGCAGCCGGTAGAGCAGGGCGGCGGCGAAGTTTGAGAAGCCCTGCGCATCACTCCAGGGCACCTCGCTCAGGGCGAGCGCATCGTGCTGTTGGCCGAGAAAGACCTGAACGACGGACTCGATGTGTTTTTTGTTAAGCCCGATGGCCTCACAGGCCTTGGTGATGAGGACCGCCGGATCTTTGTAGGTCTGGGCGATCTGACGAATCCAGGAGCGTACCGGCTGCAGGGCGGCCTGGCCGCCGCCGAGTTCGGAGTCCTTGACGATGAAGGTCTGCCATTTCGCCTCGGAAAGCGCAGTGGCGTAGCGATCGAGGAGGAGGGATTTGCCGGTGCCCAGGTCGCCGAGAATGGCGATGCCACCGCCGACGTTTTCTCGGGCGGCGTTGGCCCGGCGCATCAGCTCGTCGAAGTAAGCGGGCCGGGGGACGTAGACGTCGATGTCTGCCAGGTCCCGGGGCTTTTGGCCGGGAGCCGCGGCCTCGACGCTGAGCACCTCGGCGACTTCTTCGCCGCCCATGGGGCGAAGGTTGGCAAAGCGCACCTGCTGACGGGTGGCCTCAATGAGGTCTTCGTCGGCGTAGATGCGGGCTTCGCGCACGCCCCGGGCGATCTCAATGGAGCGATCGATGGCTTCACCGTAGGCGTTTCCGCCCTTGCGGTCGCTGACGTAGACCTCTCCGTAGACCAGTCCCATGCCGATGTGTTCGGCGCCCTGGTCGAGGGAGCGAAACTTCTGCTGGAGCGCTACGGCGCATTCGACCGCGCGCACGTTGTCGCCGACGCGGGCTTTGCGCGCGCCAAAGAGCACGGTGTAGGTGCCACCCAGGTTGCTGTCGATCTCGCCATCGAAGTGGCGCACGATCTCCTGGATGAGCATTTTCTCCTGACGACTACGCCTGGCGAGTTCTTCGGGGTCGAGCCCCGACTTGCGGCGGGAGCGCTGTTGGATGGCGAGCACCGCAACTTTGCGTCGTTCGCCGGCCAGGCTGCCTTCGAGGTCTTCGGCGCTGAAGGTCTGGTCGAGCACCGAGGTGCCGGCGGCGATGCCGGTGGCCAGGCGCTGGGAGTGCTCCAACCCGAAGGTGCCAAACCCTCCGGAGCGGGTGTAGAGGCTGCTCAGGCCGGTGCGGCTAGTGGAGTTGGAATCGGGGCCGGGGCCGGTGGCCGGGCGCAGGTTGCCGGTGCCGCCACGCACCAGACCACTGGCTGCCAGGGAGCCGCTGAAACTACCGCTGGCATTACCGGTATCGCCGCCGTAGCCATAGCCGGAGACGTTGCCGGTATGGCCACTCTCCAGGTCGTTGAGCGCGCGCTGCAGGGCGTCGCGCATCTCCTTGGCGGTCTGGTAGCGCTTGCGGAGGTTGCGCTCCATGGCCCGCATGGTGATGTGCTCCAGACTTTTGGGGATGGGCACATCGGGGGCGATTTCGGAGGGCGGGCGGATCGCCGACTGCATCACCCGGCCAATGATCGAGACGGCGTCTTTGGCGTGGAAGATGCGTTTGCGGGTGAGCATCTCGTAGAGAATGACCCCGACCGACCAGACGTCTGCGCGACCGTCGAGGTCCTCTTTGCGCATGATCTGTTCGGGGCTCATGTAGTCGAAGGTGCCCACGATGTTGCCGGCCTGGGTGTAGGGGCCGACTTCCATGGCGGGGCCCTTGACCTTGGCGATGCCGAAATCGAGGACTTTGACGAAGTCGGGCTGGCCGGCGACCTTCTCGATCATGATGTTGGCAGGCTTGAGATCGCAGTGAACGATCTCGGAGTTGTGGGCCTGCTCCAGCGCGCTCAAAAGCTGAATGAGGATGCCGCAGATGCGCCGGGGGTCGAGCGGGAACTCTTTTTTGATGACGTCTTTAAGGGTGAGTCCGGGCAGGTGCTCCATGACCAGGTAGAGCGTGCCGTCGTCCTCTTTTCCGTAGTCGACGATGGTGATGATGTTGGGGTGGCGCAGCATGTTAATCGCGCGCACCTCCCGCATAAAATAGAACTCGCCGTCGGGGCTGTTGTCGGTGGGCTTGAGGACTTTGACGGCGACCTTGCGCTCCAGGGGGTACTGGATGGCGGAGTAGACGTTTCCCATACCGCCTTCGCCGATCTTGGCCACCAGCTCGTAGGTGCCTTTGAGGCGGGTGCCGATGAGGGGATCGGGGGCCGGCTTGCGAGCGGGACGCGATGGCGAAGAGAGGCCGGTGCCGGGGCGATGCGATTGCGACACGGGAGCGGGATCGCCGGGGGCAACCGGCTCGATCTCCAGGTCGAGCAGCTCGGGGATGTTTTTATCGTCACTCATAGCGTCGCGCCATCTTCGCGAGGGAAGGGATACCGCAGGCCGGATTTGTGCCGCCAGCGCGTTAGTTGAGGTTCATCAACTCGGCGATGATCGCCTCGCGTTTCTGGCGCTCCTCCGCGATGAGATCTTCCACGGTCTTGGCCAGGGCTTCTTCGTTGCGGGTGAGCCATCCGAACGAAGTGTCCAGGAAGTCGCCGGAGTCGACCAGGTTGATCTGCCAGGCCTCATCTTCGGCCTGAGCCATGACAAATTCCTGCTGACCGCGGGTCAGGACCAGCGCGCTTTTGCCATCCTCGGAGACGCGAATTTCCTGGATGCCGGAGCCAAAGATGATGGCGTCGTCTTGAGGCATCTGTGCCTTTTCAAAGACGTAATCAAAGAGTTCGCGGCCGTCGCTGACACTGGCGATCAGCTCGGCACCGGACTGGCTGCGGGCCAGGCGGTGGTCGGTCTGCGGCAGGTAGCTTTCGATGAGCTCGTTCATCTGAACGAGGCGCTCGTAGCGGGCCTGAAAGTAGGCGTGGCTCTCGGGATCGAGGCGCTCCCAGACGATGTCCTCCTCTTTTTCAAAGAGGGCATCGCGAAACAGGGTGTAGGCATCGCCCGGACTGGTCGGGTCGAGTTCCCCGGAGCAGGCGGTGGTGCCGAGCGCCAGGGGAGCCAGGAGAAGGGCGAAGAGCAGGTGCGACACGGGGCGTTTCAAGAGCAGACACCAGTGTGGAGTGGGGGCCGAAGCTGCGGTGGCCAGCGGGCACCGCGCCTGGCTCAGATGGAGGGGCCTGAAGTTAGGCTGAGTGTATCCCCTCGTGATGCGACATGTAAAGGTGACGTATGCGCTCAAGAATGGGGCGCCGGTCAGTCGTTATCGTCGCTGGCGGCGTAGGGGTTGTTGGGCCCCAGGGTGGTCAATTCGGGGGGCATTGGCGGCAAACCCATGCGTTGCCAGCGGCGTTCAAACCAGCGGCGCCAGTAGAAGTTGGCGTCGTGGCGAGGCCAGGAGAGGCTGGCCGGCTCGTTGCCGGAGAGGCGCATCAGGGTGCGCTGGGCGTTGTAGCTGATATGCGGGGCTTCGGCGACGGCCTGGCAGAGGTCCCAGACGTGGCTCAGGCTGAGTTCTTCGACCGGGAAGCCGGCGAGCTGGAAGCCGCGGGCCAGCCACTGATCGCGATCGAGGTTTTGGTGCTCCTGGTACCAGGCTCGCCAGAGGGCGGCCGGGGAGTCGGCGTCGGGGCGCGTGTCGAGGGCGTGGGCCACGGCGCCCAGATCGTGGTTGGTCAGGATGCGCAGCGCGTGAGCGATCTGGCGACGGGTGAGCGGATCGGCCTGGTCGAGGGCCTCGATGAGAAAGGGCACCGGGCGAGGATCGTCGCGGCGGGCCAGGGCTTCGGCGGCCAGGGCGCTTAAGGGGAGCTGGCCGGAGGGACCCAGATCCACTGTGCGGGTACGGGTGAGCGCCGATGTCAGGGCGTGGAGGGCGTCGTCGCCCGGGACCTGGGAGAGTGCGTGGATGAGTTCCGCGACCACGCGGGGATGAGTCTCGTGCTCCAGGCGCGCGCTCAGGGCTCGGCTGTGGCGGCCGAGTTCGGGGAGCGCCCGGGCGGCCGCGGCGCGCACCCGGGGCGAAGGATCGCTTAAGCGCTCGATGACGGCTGCCGAGGCGGTGGAGACGCGCAGGAGTGCCAGGCGTTCGATCGCGCGCGCTCGGAGCGCCGGGGTGGCGTCATTCAGATAGGTGTTGGCCCGCGCGATGGCCTCACGCCGCGCCCGGAGGTCGGGGCGAAAGCCCGGGCCGCGGCGGCCGCGTTCCTGGCAGCCCGATGCCAGATCTTCGGGGGCGCAGTGGATGCGCAGGTGGAAGTGATCGTTATGCGGCAGCGCTCCCCCGGGCTGCACAAGGAGGGTGGCTGCGCGTTGGAGCGTGGCGGCCGAGGCGCCCTGGCGTCGTCCCTCCGCCAGTAGCATCTGGCGCAAGGGGTTGGAGATGAAGATGTACTGCAGCTCGGCAGCGTTGGATTGCAGGAGCCCTTCGACCAGGGTCCAGTTGCGGGTCGGGTCAAAGCGCACCTCCAGGCCTTCGAACTCGCTGCCGGGCTCCCCGGTGAAGGTGCCCTGCTCGTCGAGGGGGAGCAGGTCGTGGGCGACCACCGGCTGGCCCTGTGGGTCGAGCATGAAGATGGCCAGATCGGCGTCGCGGCCATTGTTATGACTGACCGAGTAGGGGATGTCGCCGCCACCCTTGCGCCCGAAGTTGCCCAGGTAAACTACACTGCCCGGGTGCCGATCGGCTAAGTGCGCGGCGGCGTCTTCGATCAGCGCGACCATGGGCTCGGAGGTGTAGAGGAGCCCGCGGGTGCGTTGGACCTCCAGAATGGCCATGTGGGGATGGGGCAGGGGGAGGGCCTGCGCGTTGTAGAGATGTCCGTTGACCACATCACCGATCGAGCGGGAGGCCTGCGTGTCATCGCCGGGAAGGAGGGGGAAATAGGGCTGGGAGACCCCGATCTCCGGCAGCACCCAGTGTTCGGGGCCCGGGCGGGGAGGCTCCACGTAGGGCGGCGGCGAAGGTGGTGGTGGCGGAGCGGGCGCCGCAGCCGCCACCGGGGCGGCCGGCGTCGGGGTCGCCGCCGGGGCGGCCAGGCTCTGGCAGCCGACGAGGAGGCCGAGCAGGCAGAGGAGCGCGCCCGCCCCGCGTGAGTGGCGAGCGCGCCGCAGCGCGGAGTTGAGGCCGGGGAGACGGAGCATGATCGTTGGGGTTACTCGGTGGGGGAGGCGGCAATCACGTCGATCTCAACGAGGACGTCTTTGGGAAGACGCGAGACTTCCACGCAGGCTCTGGCCGGAGGGTTCTCGTCGAAGAATGCCCCGTAGATGGCGTTGACCTTGGAGAAGTCCTGCATGTTTTTAAGAAAGATGGTGGAGCGGAGCACGTGCGTGAAGTTCAGGCCGGCGGCAGCGAGCACCGCTTCGAGGTTGGCCATCACCTGGCGAGTTTGAATCTCGACACCGCCCTCGACCAATTCGCCGGAGGAGGGATCGAGCGCGATCTGACCGCTGACAAAGTAGAGCCCGTTATACCCCACGGCCTGAGAGTAGGGGCCGATGGCGGCGGGGGCGTTTTCGGTACGAACGATGATCTTCTCAGTCACGGGGACTCCATCAATAAGAGGGGACAGGGGCGCTTTTTAAAAAAAGGGCTGGCCGGTTGAAGGCCTCAGAAGTATTGAGCATGCCTGCTGCGTGGGCAAGGCCCGGTGCGTGTGCTTCGGGCAAAGGTGCTTTACCGGGGTGAGTCGCCGGTGATAGCTTCGCGGCAACCTGAAGTGGATGACACCGAGAAGTTGTTGGAATTTGTACCGCCCGGAGGCACGAGCAAGGATGAGTCTACCTCTGAGTCGCGAAGTGGGATCTGTCTATCAGCAGGCCCAGAAGTTAGCCGAGCGCCGCGGGGAGCGCTTAAGCAGTGGCCACGTACTCCTGGCGCTCTTTGAGGTGCCCAACCAGGCGGCGACCTTTTTAACGGATCGAGCGATCTCGGTGGGGCAGATGCGCGACGCGCTGGGGCGTGAGCGTGCGGAGAGCGTCGATGTGATGGCGCGGGTCAGCGATCGCAGTCAGCGTCTGGCGCAGAGCGCCCGGGCGGAGGCTGTGACGAGTCTGCATCTTCTGGCCGGGCTGATCCGAGAGACGCGGGGCCAGGCCTACGGGCTGTTGTCGGCGTCGGGAGCCAATGTCGGCGCAATTCGCGCCGCGGTGATGAGCTACGCGACGGCGTCGCAGCCGGTGCCGCCGCGCTATCAGCGCAGCGAGGTGTTGCCGGCCTCCCGGCGGGGCAGTCGCCAGGAGCGTGCCGAGCCTGTGGAGCCTTCGCTGAGCCCGATCGGGTTGCATCCCTTCTTTAGTTCGGGACGCGGCGTGGCGGCGCGAGGTGCTGCGCCGGTGGAGGCCCGTGGCCCGGAGTTGGAGCCGCCGGCCCCCGAGAGGCCGCAGCCCGAAGAGCGCAAGCCTGCGTTGCCTTCGCCTCGGGTGCGCCCGCGCCCCGAAGGTAGGGAGGGGGCTGGTCGCGTGCGCGCGGGGCGCGGCAGCATTGATGCTTTGCGGGAGTCCGGTGGCGGGCTTTCGCTGGATAACCACCCGGGGATCAACCGCGGGGGGAGACCCCGTCAGGCGACCCGACCCAACCCGGTGGTGCAGCCGGAGGCGCCTGAACTCCCGGGGAGTGGCGAGGATGCGCAGGGCGCGGAGGTCATTGATGATGCCCGCAAGACCGCGCGCAGCCTGGCCGAGCGCCTGCTCGCCAGAGGTGGGCTCAACCCGGTGGCCGATGCGGAGTCGCCCGCTGAAGAGCTCTCCCGGGAGGTGGTGGAGATTGCGCCCGCGCCGCCGGCCCTGGAGTTGCCTCGTCCCGACGAAGACCTGGCAGCGCGCTATGCGCTTGATGAAGACGATTTTCCGTGTCTGACGCGCTACGGACGCAACCTCACCGCGGAGGCGGCGCTGGCTCATATCGATCCGGTGGTCGGGCGTGACATTGAGATCGCCCAGCTGATCGACATCCTGGGCAAACGTCGCTCCAACAACCCCCTGCTGGTTGGGGAGCCGGGGGTGGGTAAGACCGCAGTGGTCGAAGGGCTGGCGTGCCGTTTGGTGGAGATGGCGCGCGGCGGCATCGCCTTTGGCGAGCGGGTGATCATTGAGCTGGAGATGGGCCGCCTCTTAAGCGGGACGCATCTGCGCGGCAGCTTCTCGGAGCGCCTGCTGGGGATTAAGGATGAGGTCGCGCGCGGCGAGGGGCAGATCATCGTCTTTCTTGACGAAGTTCATACCTGGCTCTCGGCCGGAGCCAGCGGCGACGGCACCGATGCGGCCAACGAACTCAAGACCGCGCTCGCCCGTGGGAAGTTCCCCTGTGTGGGGGCCACCACGCATGATGAGTACCGCAAGTTCATTGAGGGCGACCCGGCGTTTGAGCGGCGCTTTCAGACGGTGACGGTGGACGAGCCCGATGAGGAGACCGCGCTGCGCATCATTGAAGGGGTGCGCACGCACTATGAGCGTCACCACGGAGTGACCTACACGCCGGACGCGCTGGCCGCTACGGTGGGGTTGTCGGTGCGCTATGTGCATGACCGTCAGCTCCCGGATAAGGCCATCGGTGTGCTCGATCTGGCGGGAAGTCGGGCGGCGCGTCAGGGGATTAAAACGATCGATCGGGAGGCGATTGCGCGTGTGGTGGCTGACGTGGCCGGCATTCCGGCCGACCGGCTGACCGGCAGCGATCGCGAGCGCTTTTTGCACATGGAGACGTTTCTCTCCGAGGGGGTCGTGGGGCATCTGGACAGCGTCAAGACGATCTCGGAGCTCATCCGGCGCAATTACGCGGGTTTTCGCAGCCAGCGCCCCATTGGCAGCCTGCTTTTTCTGGGGCCGACCGGGGTCGGGAAGACCGAGATGGTCAAGGTGCTGGCGGACTTTTTGTTTCATGATCGTGACGCCATTGTGCGCCTGGACATGTCGGAGTTTATGGAGTCGCACTCGGTGAGCCGCTTCATCGGTGCGCCTCCCGGGTATGTGGGCTATGAGCAGGGCGGACAGCTCACCGAGGCGGTGCGCCAGCGCCCCTACCAGGTGGTGCTGCTCGACGAGATCGAGAAGGCTCACCCCGACGTGCTCAACCTCCTCCTGCAGCTCTTTGATGAGGGGCGCCTTACCGACGGGCGCGGCCGCCAGGTGGACTTCTCCAATACGCTTGTGATCATGACGAGCAACCTGGGCGCCGAGGCTTTTGATAAGCTGCCGACGGCCAGCCGGAGTGCTCGCATCGGCTTTGGCGCCGGCGCCGGTGGCAGTGCGCAGCGTGAAGAAGGACGACAGCGCGAGGAACTCCGCGGACAGGTGCTGGAGTCTGCGCGTGGGCACTTTACGCCGGAGCTGTGGAACCGCATCGATGAGCGATTGGTGTTTATGCCCCTGACGCGCGGTGAGGTTGCACGCATCGCGTATCTTCAGCTGGGAGACAGCCAGCACCGACTGTGGGAGGAGAGCTCGATTCGCCTGGAGTTCGGTGAGCATGTCGTCGACCACCTCATTGAGCATGGTGGTTACGACCCGAAGCTGGGCGCTCGTCCGATGCGTCAGACGATTCAGCGTCTGGTCGAGGGGGCGGTGGCTCAGGAGATCTTGTCGGGGCGCGTGAGCCGCGGTGGGACGGTCCGGGTGGTGGTCCAGGGGGATCGGCTGGGGTGTGAGACCGTAGCCTGAGGGCGGTCAGGATGCTGATTCATCGGGGGGGATGGTGTCGGCGGTGCTCTGCATCAGCCGGCGTGCCCGGGCGGTGAGCAGATCGTAGATTTGCAGAAGATCGGGGGCATCGCTCAGGCGCTGTAGTGCCTCGCGGTGCTGGGAGATGGTGTGTTCATCGCCCCGGGCCACCGGACCGCTGAGTGCGTCAGCCGGGGGATTGCGGCTGAGGTTATCCAGGCTGGAACCGGCGAGCTCCACCAGGGCGGTGCGAGCGATGTCGGGATCGATGTCGGCACGGGTGGCGATGTCGATCGAGGCGTCGATCAGACTGACCAGGAGGTTGGCCGCGGTGACGGCTGCCGCGTGGTAGTAGGGTTTGGTGTCGGGGGCGATGCGCTGCGGGGCGATCCCGACCGGCCCCAGCAGTGTTTGGAGATGCTCGACCGCCAGGTCGTCGCCCTCGACGCTCCAGAAGGTGCGATGGAAGCGTTGGACCGCGCGCACAGGCTCGGTGATAGCCTGGAGGGGATGCAACGAGGCCACGGAGCAGCCCCGGGGGGCCGGTCTCAGCTCGGTGCTGGCCAGGCTCCCGGAGGTGTGCACAAGGATGGAGCCAGGGGCGATGTGCTCGGCCAGGGTTCGGGTGATGCGGGCGATGGCGTCATCCACGACCGTGATCCAGACCAGCGCCGGGCGCTGGAGGTGGGGTGTCAGCGGCTGCGGCAGCGCACCGAAGGTGCGCTGGCCCGGGCCGCCGGGGGCGGCCCGCGCGGCGTCTTCGGTGCGGTTCCAGGTGGCCACCACGGTTGCGCCGAGCTGGTTGGCGAGCAGATCGAGCGCCTGGCCGACGCGGCCGTATCCGACGATGATCCAGGGGAGAGCGTGGGTTGAAGAAGTGCTCATGCGCAGCGCGACCCCAGGTAGAGGCGGTGTTCGGAGACGATGTCGAGGACCCGGGCCGGGATCCAGGCGCGGACGCTCTCGTAGTCGCAGGCGGCCAGGGCGTCGCGGATGATCGTGGAGCTGATGTCGGGCAGCTCCAGATCGATTGTATCCGGGGCCGTGTCGCGATCGTGGCCTCGGCGGCCTACGACGATCAGGTCAACCATCGTCATCAGGTCATCCCAGCGCTTCCAGCGGTCGACCTCCGAGAGGATGTCGGCGCCGATGACCAGTGAAAAACGGGTCTGGGGGTAGCGCTCCTGGAGCGCGCTCACCGTGTCGATGGTGCGGCTCTCTCCACCGAGTTCGCGCTCAATGGTGCAGACGCGTACATCGTTTAAGGAGTGAAGCGCGGCCTGACACATGGCTTCGCGCGCTTCAAAACTGGCCAGCTCTTTGTTGAAGGCGTGTTGGTAGGTGGGAATCCACCAGACCTCGTCGACGGCCTGGGTCTGCAAGACCCAGAGTGTGGCCAGGGTGTGACAGACATGCGGCGGGTTGAAACTTCCGCCAAAGAGCGCAACGTGCTTGGGGTCAGTCATGATAGAGCAAACATTCGGTGCGGCGGGCTTCAAAGTCGGCGCGGGCGACGCGGTTGGCCTCGGCCAACGCGCGGGGATCGGCACCATCTTCGAGCGCTCTGCGCTGGGCCGGGTCGCCGAGGAGCAGGTCGATGGCCAGACGGTCTTGCACAAACTCGTAGGCCTGCTCCCGCCAGCCAAAGTCCCGGGAGCCCTGGGCAATGATACCGGTGAGGATAGCGTAACTTAAGGTCAGGCTACGGAGCCGGTTGCGGTCGGTGATGTGGAGCTGCAGACCGCGGCAGGTCTGTCCGGCGTGCTTTTGAAACATGGGCCGAAAGGCTGCCAGTCGAAAGGCCACGCCCTCCAACTCCAGAGATTCCAAGTAGGCTTTTAAGGCCGGGGCGTCAACATAGGGTGCTCCCACAAGCTCAAAAGGGCGAGTGGTGCCGCGGGCTTCGCTGAGGTTGGTCCCCTCAATCAGGCACTGTCCCGGGTAGAGGGTGGCGGTCTCCAGGGTGGGCATGTTGGGGCTGGGCATCACCCAGGGGAGCCCGGTGTCGTCAAACCACATGGTGCGCTTCCAGCCCTGCAGTTCGACGACGTCGAGCTGGCATTGCCAGTCGGTGAAGCGGTTAAAGTAGTGCGCGAGCTCGCCGCAGGTCATGGCGTGGCGTGTGGCGATGGGTTGCATGCCCACAAAGGAGTTGTAGCCCTCCAGAACGATGTTGCCCTCGATGTCCATCCCGTTGATGGGGTTGGGGCGGTCGAGCACGGTGACGGGGATGCCTGCTTCACCGCAGGCCTGCATCATCAGTCCGATGGTGTAGACGTAGGTATAGTAGCGAGCGCCAATGTCCTGAATATCGCAGATGACGCGATCGAGGCCTGCCAGGTGTTCCGGGCGCGGCTTGAGGCTCTCAAAGGTGTGGCCGTAGAGGCTCACGCAGGGCAATCCCGAGATGGGATCGACGGTCTCTTCGACGACTTCCATATCCTGGGCGTCGGCGCGGACACCGTGCTCCGGTCCGAAGAGGCGCACGATGTTGAGGCCGGCGCCGCGCAGCGCCTCGATGGCGTGCTCTAACTCGTTGGTCACGCTGGTGGGATTGACCAGCAGGCCCAGTCGTTGACCCTGGAGGGCCTGGAGACGTTCGGGTTCGGTCAGGAGGCGCTGGAGGCCGGTCTGTACGATGGGGGTACCATGAGTCATGAGGGCACGTCCTCGGTGGTCGCGGAGTTGGTGTCGTTGTCAGGGGAGGCGTCTGCCGATGAGGAGGAGGCTCCCATCATCAGGGGGACGCCGTGGATCGAGGGCTGTGAGCCGCCCCGCTTGAGATCGGGCCAGTCGCCTGCGTTGACATCCTCATCGGGCATGGATTTGCCCTGCAGGGCGGCGTTCATCACGTTAAGGTAGTGCGCCAGGCTGGCCGCGTCGTCGTGGTAACCCTGGGTGGAGAACTCGTAGTCACGGTTGCCGCTGATGACCTCCTGGATGCCCTGCTCGATCTGCGAGAAGCGACGTGTGTAGAGGTGGAGCAGCACGAGCAAGATCAGCGCACCGAAGACCATCACGGCCAGGCCCACGCGTAGAATCAGCGCGCTGGCGCGCTCCACCGGGGCGATGGTGTTCTCCACGTTGGCCAGCAGGACCATACCAGAGGGAGCGCGTTCGTCTTGATTTTTGTGAAAGAATCGTACCAGCGCGCGATAGGGCACCTGATTGATGGAGAGGTTCAGAAAGCGCTCCGCGTCGCTGGAGTCGGTGACGCGACTCTCTTCAAAGAGTTGTCGGGCCAGGGCGCGTTGGGCGTTGGTGCTCAGGGTGGAGCCGTAGATGCGCTCGTTCTGGAAGAACGCGATCTCAGGTACCAGGGCGGCCTCCCGGCTGTCTCCCCGGGGCTGATAGGTCTCGGAGGTGTCACCGGCAAAGAGCCCCTGGCTGCGGGCGGCGACCCCGTCGTTGACCAGGTTGCCCAGAATCACCGCACCGACCGAGGTGTCGCTGCCCGGCGCGCGCAGCGGGGCGATCGCCACCACGTAGAGCTGCCGAAGATCGGTGGCGCTCCAGGACCAGTTCCAGGTGGAGAGCTGCGGCTCCCCGCTCTCCATAACATCGCGCACCAACGGGAAATCTCGGGCGACGTTCTCGCCCATCCAATGCGCGAGGTTATCTCCCATGGTGGCGACGCCGCGTCCGGAGCGGTCGACGGCCATAAAGATCTCGTGGTTCGCCGGCCGGCGCTCGTCCAGGGGGAGATCGATGTTGCGCAGGCCCTGGTTGCGCGGGGCGATGAACTCGGTGAAGCGGATCTGATCGCGCTCCAGCAGCTTGTGAACCTCGACGTGGCGTTCGTACTCGGCGTCTCCCGGGTACTCGGCGCTCATCGCGGCCTGAAGGTCGTGGCGGGAGGCCACAAAACGCGCCTTTTCCAGGAGCGCGTACTCGTCGAGGCGTCTTGATTTTTCGGCGATCAGGGCGGTGCGTTGCAGGGCGATGTCGCCGTCTTCGAGGAGCGCCGGCCCCAGCGTGTTCTCGACGATCAGGTAGGCGGTGGCCGTGAACAGCGCGACAGCAACCACAAAGCCCAGGACGATTTGGAATCGAAACATAGCGCGCTCCTCGTGATGAGAGGCCGGTAGGGGCCGGTTCACAGGGGGATCAAACGCCACGTGCCAGAACGCGTGGCGAGGGTGTCGCGTACGTCTGGTGATTCGTCGGCGGGCTCGAAGGCCCGGTCCTGCTCGGAGGTGAGAGAGGCTCCGAGTGTAGTGTTGCGGAAGCGATGCGGCAAGGAGCCCTGCCGCCGGCGCTCAGGCGCTGGCCTGGGCGCGCCGCTGATGTTCCCGGACCACCCAGTCGACCACCCGCTGGTAGTCGGAGGCCCCCCGGCTGTCCGGAGCGTATTCAAAGATCGACTGCCGATGGCGCGGTGCTTCTTTGAGCCGGGTGTTGATGCGAATCGGCGGGAGCACCTTGTCGTGGAAGTAGCCCTTGAGGGTTTTGATCGATTCGTCGCTGATGTTGTTTCGCATGTCATAGAAGGTCGGCAGGATCCCCATGATGCTGATGGGGTGCAGCAGGACCTGGTTGACGTTTTTCAGCGTCTTCATGACCTGCTTGACCCCGACCAGGCTCAAGAAGTCACAGGAGACCGGTACGATCAGGTGATCGGCAAAGGTCAGCGCGTTCATGTTCAGCAGCGAGAGGCTCGGGCCGCAGTCGAGCAGGATAAAGTCGTAGTCGTGGTTCTCGTGGAGGACCTTGCGCAAAAGTTTGTCACGACCCTCGTCTTTGCGAGCCAGAAAAATCTCCACGCTGGCCAGGGTGTCATCACCGATCAGGACGTCCAGGTTAGGGCGCGCGGCGACCACGCACTGGCTCAGGGGCATGCCCTCGACCATCAGGTGGTAGAGGGTGCGCTTGCCTTCGATTCCCAGGCTGATGCCGACGTGGCCCTGACTATCGACGTCGATGATGAGCACGCGGTGTCCAGCCAGCGCCAGGCCGGTTCCCAGAGCCACGGTGGTGGTGGTTTTGCCGGTGCCGCCTTTTTGGTTGAGTACGGCGATGCGCATCGGGCCGCGCTCGTCCTGCGTGCGGCGCTGGCGGTAGTCCTGGACCGCCGGGGTGCGGCAAGCCATCGAGCAGTAGTGGACCTGCTTGCCGTCAACGGTAGCCTGTTGAAAGGCATAGGTCGGCACGAATGCTTTATCGCAGCTGGTGCAGCGTACCTGTCCCTGTTGCTCGGTGGAGCCCTGACGGCACTGCTGGCTGCAGTAGTAGACCATCTCCGAGCCACGGCGCTCGATCTGAAAGCGAAACTTGACCAGAAACTGCTTCTCGCAGCTGATGCAGGTCTTGAGTGCGGGAGCCATAAGACATCCTTGTCGGGTCCAGGTTGCGCTGGTTCGGCGAGTGCGCCGAGGGGCCAAAAGTTTAGCGCGCAAGGGCCGGGGAAGATAACGCTAATCGATCGCAGGGTAAAGAGCGCCGCGAGCGGCAACGTGACGGTGCGTCCAGGCAACGCTCTGGGGGGAATGGCCGCGGGGCTGGCGAGGTCTTAACAAGCGTATGCGCCGGGGTTCTGTCGCCCGGGAACCGGGAATCTGAAGGAGGTGGAAGATGAGTCAGGAGACGATGGATAGGAACACGCCGCCGAGTAACGTGCCCGTGAGTCGGCGGGCATTTTTGAGTGCCATGGCCGCAGCGGGGGCCGGGCTGGTAGCGGGAGGATGGGGGAGCGGCTGTCAGCCCGGCGCGCGGTCCGCAGCGCCGCAGAGTGCCGGCGGACCGCTAAGCCCGGGCCCGGACCGTAGCGCGTTGATGCCGGTGGGGTTTGTGGGTCACGGCGCGCCCACGCTGGCGATCGACCCGGGTAAAGGCGGTGACCTGGCCCGCTGGTCACAGGGGCTGCGCAAGCCCCGGGCCATCCTCACCATCAGCGCGCACTGGGAGGATGCGCCGGCGACGGCGGGCACCACCCGGGTGCGCGACCTGATGTATGATTTTTACGGCTTCCCCGATGAACTCTACGAGATTGAGTACCCCTCGCCGGGAGCGCCCGATCTGGTGCGCCGCGTGGCGAGTCTGATGGGGGGAGAACTCTCCCAGGAGGACCGTCCGCTGGATCACGGGGTCTGGGTGCCCTTGTTGCATATGGCTCCCCAGGCCGACGTGCCGGTGTTGCAGCTCTCGCTGCCCTCACGGCAGGGCCCCCAGGCGCTCTTCGAGCTCGGGCGCAACCTCGCCCCGCTGCGGGAGGAGGGCGTGTTCATCCTGGGGAGTGGAAACATCGTGCATAACCTGCGGCGCCTTACCTGGGGAGCGGAGCCTGCGGCACCGCCGGCCTGGGCCGCGGAGTTTGATCAGTGGGCTCGCGAGGTGCTTGACCGGGGCGATTTTGACGCGCTGGTGGACTATCGGGAGAAAAGCCCCGGTCTGGGGCTGGCGCACCCGACTGAGGAGCACTTCCAGCCGCTGCTGGTCGCCGCCGGGGCGGCCAGCGTGGCGCAGAGCACGAGCTCCTATCCGGTGGAGGGCTTTGAGTACGGCAGCATCAGCCGGCGCTGCGTGCAGTTCGGCTAGAGGCACGCGCGGCGTGTGTGAGGGGGGGAGCGATTCACTGCACGAGATGACTTCCCACAAACGGGTCTGATGAAGTATGCTGCACGCATCATTCATTCTGAGACCATTTGTTGGAGAAGTGCGATGAAATTATCGCAGAGCTGGCTCTATGTGTGCGCTGCGTTGTGCGCAGTGTCGTTCGCATCTTCGGCAAGTGCCGAAGAACGTGTTGATGAGACCGTCGATGAGGCCGTTGAGAAGGAGGTTGGTGCGGCGGCGTCCGCGGATACCGCCGAGTTCGGCGGGTTTCATTTGAAGTCATCGCTGGCGATTCGGCCCCTCCCGCTGGGGTTGGCCCTGCGTACCGAAGGAGGCTTTAAGAAGGGGCTCTTTGAGAGCGCGTCGCCGCTGCTCTCTGGCACCTACCTCGACGCCGGCATCTCGACCTCCCTGAGCCCGGCGGCGTTCTGGGCGGGGCCCTACGTGGAACTGCTGCCGGTGGCGGTGCTCAACCTTCGAGTGACGGCGCAGTTTCTGAGCTATTTCGGAACGTTTGGCTATATCTACGTGCCCGAAGACGCCGAGAAGGACTGGAGTCTCGATGCGCTGAGCGCGTCGTGGGACAACGGGCTGGGGCAGTCGACCACGGGCATGATGGTAGAAGCTCAGGCCACCCCGCAGATGAAGGTGGGGCGAGTGGTGTTTCAGGCGCCAACGACCTTCGGTTGGATCAAGATGGACGTGGCCGATAACTACTATGAGCCCATCTATGATCTATTTTTCGCGCCGGAAGACACCTACTGGGTGACACGTCCGACACTGGGGTATCTTTTCGGGCGAGACCTGGCCGAAAGCTATGTGATGCTCGGCGCCCGTTGGGAGCATACCTCGGTGACGAACTCCGGCGTGGTGCGCGATACGGTGGGGCTGCTCTTCAACTGGAAGATGCCCTCGCGCTATCTGGATTGGGGCGACCCCTCGCTCTCGGGCTTCGGGGGCGTGCATATTGAGCATCCCAATCGCGGGGAGATCTCGCCATACGTCGGGATTCAGGTTGGGGTGACGATGAAATAAGGGCGCGATAGCGCAACTGGCGCGGGGGGGGGGAACCGTGGCGCCAACATGAAGTTGAGATAGCAGGCCGGGCACCGTCAGGTGCCCGGCCTGCTGTGCTTTGGAGAGCGTGCGAGATGAGGCTTGCAAAGCGCTTTGAGGCCCCCGTGTGGCGAGGTGGCGTGCGGCGATGAAGTCAGGCCTATGAGCTCGTGGCGAGCGCGCTTGAACGTCGCCATTGAGGGGAGCTCGGGGGCAGGCGCGGGCCGATGCCGGCATCGTCTGCGGGATGCTCAGAAGAGCCGAGGGGTTCGTCGGATAAAAAACACCCCGGGAGCGACCTTGCTCCCGGGGTGGCGAGGGCCCCGGCCGCTTCTATGGGGTGTTGATGAGCAGCCGGGGCGTCACGTCGCGATGCTGTTCCGTGGTCAACGACGCCAGGGGCGCAAGGTTCCGCAAGCTCGAGCTTCGCGGCCCCGCGGCGAGATCTTCACCACGGAGTTGTCCGAATCGACACTCACGTAGACCACGCCGCAGTCATCCACGGCGATGCCGTTGAAGACGTAGGTGGGGGGCATCCCGGCAGGGCCCGCCATACCGATATCCAGGCCGCTGGCCAGTACCGAGGTCTCGCCAGATTCCACATCGATGCGGGTGACCTGGTTTCGACCGGTTTCGACCACCAGGAGGTCGCCATCGGTATCCACGGCCATGCCCTCGGGGAAGGAGAGGCCCTGAGCGACGACCTGGGGCGGGCTCACGGGCTCTCCCTCGTCGGCGATCAGGTAGACCGAGCCGCTGGCCCAGTCGGCGACCCAGAGGGAGTCACCGTCGGTGGCCAGGCCGGTGGGGACGGGCACGGCGGCCAGGACTTCCTTGTCGGTGGTGCCGGCGGCGCGACGTACGACCTGATGGGTGGAGAGCTCGGCGACGATCAGGTCGTCCTGGTAGCGCAGGGCGTTGAGCGGGGTGGCAAAGTCGGAGTGGCTCTCCACAACGGCTTCTTGTTCCGGGTCCCAGACCTGGACGACGTTGGCAAACCAGGAGCTGGTGAGCACGCGCCCCTCGTCGGCGGTGGCCGTCAGCGGGCTGGCCAGCGCGGAGACGCCGATGACCGAGGAGATCGAGGCGGTCTTGCGTCCGGTACGCGTGGAGAACCCTTTCATCGAGAGGTTATCGGCCACGAACACCGTCGGCTCCCCCTGGTAGGGAACCACGGCCACACCGCCGGGTGCGACGAGCCCTTCGTTGGTCAAGCTGCGGGTGCGGCCGCTGGGGAGCACCCGACGCACCCAGCCGTCGTGGGCGTTGGTGATGAAGATGTTGTCGCGTGCGTCAAAGGCCAGGTTGTCGGCGCCGCTCTTATCGAGCTCCACCACCACCTCCGACTCCCCGGTGTCCAGGTTGAGCGAGATGACCTCGCCAGCATACTGATCGACGACGTGCAGGATGCCCTGTGAGTCAAACTTGACTGCGGCCGGTACCTCCAGCCCGTCAAGCACGGTGGTGAAGGCGCCGGTGTCCACGTTGACGCGCACGACGTCCCCGGCGAACCAGCGTGGCCCGTAGAGGTCACCGTCTGGACCGAACTGCATGCTGTTGAGTCCGCCGAACCCGGTGCTGACCAGAACGGGCGCCTGGACACCTTCTGGATCAAGCTCGTAGAGGGCATCGCCCAGAAAGACGATGGTGACAAAGAGGCGCCCCTCCGGCGACATGGCGATGGCGTTTACGCCGGGGGCGAGCTGGGCGACGGTGGTTTTGACGCCGTCGGGGCTGAGTCGACCGACCTCGCCGGTGAGAAAGGAGGTCCAGTAGAGCGAGCCGTCGGGGCCAAAAATCAGGTCGTCGGGAGAGTCGACGCCGCGTTCGGTGCCGATCATGTCGAGGATGCGGCCCGAGCGCGGGTGGATGACTGCGATGGCCCGGGAGAGCACGCTGGCAACGTAGAGATTGCCATCCGGGCCGACCTGGATGCCGTTGGTGGCGTGCAGATCCGCCCCGGTGGTGAGCGTACGGATGCGGTAGTCGGAGTCGACCGACGCCGAGGTATGCGCCAGGGCCGTCTGCGACTGGCCGGCGGCATCCTCGTCCACACTACCACAGGCCGCCAGGAGCAGGGCTCCGGCGGCCAACTTCGATGTCCAACGAGCAGCGCGAATTGATACAGCGTTCATATTCACTCTCCCGGTAAAGGATCACTGCCCCGAAGTGGGGTCAGCGCTCAAACACCTGATGATGATAGGAGAAGGGCAGGGCGCTATCAATTGTTAACTGTTATGAAGTTCCCTCTTGCGAGGGTGTGCTGGAGCCTGTCTAATGTCTTGATTTGATTTGGGATGTTGGTTGCTTTTGGAGGGCGGGTTTGCGGTGGGGAAGGTAGGCGGCAGAGAGGCGGAACAGTCTGCCGTGTTGGTGAAAGCGATCGAGCGGTCCGGGGGACTATCCAGAAAAAAGCGCGCCCTTAAGGGGGCGCGCTTTCTTTTGCATTCCCTTCATCAGGGCTGCTTGACCGAGGGCCGCGAGGTGTCCTCGGCGGGGGAGGGAGCGCTCTTTCGTGCAATCACGGTGTGCACATGCTGACGCACCTGGGCGAGCAGTCGCTCGCGGTTTTCGCCAAAACTTCCGTCCCCTCGGCCGCCCTTGGTGAGAATCTCGCTGGTGTCGCGGCGCAGCTGGGCCTCTTCGGCCGCGGAGAGTTCGCGGGCGGTCACAACGATCACCGGAACCTGGTTGTACTCGGGATGCGCGCGCAGCCGACGCAGGAACTCAAAGCCGTCGAGGTTGGGCATCATCAGGTCCAGAAGCACCAGCGCCGGGTTGACCTGCTCGAGTTTGTCCAGGCCCACGCGTCCATCTTCGGCCTCGACCACACGCCAGCCGTCATCTTCGAGTGTGCGCCGCATCAAGGAGCGGGTGGGCTCGTCGTCTTCGACCAGCAGGATCTCTTTGGATCCATCGTGCGGGCGCCGATACGCGCTGAGCGTCTCGATGAGGCGTTTGCGATCGATGGGCTTGACCAGATAGTCGTCGGCGCCGAGTGCATAGCCGCGGGCGCTTTCGTCGAGCATGGTGACCATGACCACCGGGGTGTCATGAAGCTCGGGATGGTCCTTGATCTTGGAGAGGAGCGTCCACCCGTCCATCGAGGGCATCATCACATCGAGGGTGATGACGTCGGGGTGGAGTTGCTCGGCCAGGAGCAGCCCTTCGGAGCCATTGGCGGCGGTGACCACTGTGATGCCTTCGCGCTCGAGAACGCGGCGCAACAGGTCGCGTAGCGAGGGATCATCGTCGACGACCAATACGGTCTGGGTGCCCCCGTTGCCCAGCGAGGCGGGCAGGTTTGCGGGCGTGGTGGTGTCTTCCTCAGCGGCGGTGGCGTCGCGCAGGTTGCAGGCCAGGCTCACCTTAAAGAGGCTCCCCTTGCCCGGGGTGGATTCGACCTCGATGCCGCCGCCCAGCAGCTCGCAGAAGTGGCGGGTGATGGTCAGCCCCAGCCCGGTGCCCCCGAACTCCCGGGTGGTCGAGGAGTCGGCCTGGGTGAAGGCTTCAAAGATCGCATTGAGCTGCTCTTCATCAATGCCCACCCCGGTATCCTCCACTTCGCAGATCACGTGGCTGAAGGCCTCATTGGGGGACATCCGCAGGGTAATGGTGCCATCGGAGGTGAACTTGCAGGCGTTGCTCAGCAGGTTGAAGAGGATCTGACGCATCTTGGTGGCGTCGGTGTTCATGTAGCCGAGATCGTCGCTGACCTCGACGTTGAGCGTGTTGTGGTTCTTTTGGGCCAGGGGCATGACGGTGGCACGGATATCCTCGACCAGGTCGTGGACGTCGAACATCTCCACGTGCACGCTCATCTTGCCGGCTTCGATCTTGGAGAGGTCGAGGATGTCGTTGATCAGGGCAAGCAGGTGGGTGCCGGCGGTGCGGATCCGGGAGAGGTCGGGCAAGAATTCCGAGACGATGCTGGCGTCTTTGGGAGAGTCTTTCTGCAAATACTCGATCTCTTCGATGATGATCTCGGAGTAGCCGATCACCGCGTTGAGCGGGGTGCGCAGCTCGTGGCTCATGTTGGCCAAAAAGGCGCTCTTGGCCTGATTGGCCTGGATGGCGGCGTCGCGGGCCTGGCGGATCTGAAGCTCGGCCTGCTTGCGTTCGGTGATATCGCGCAGCACCAGAATGACGCGGCCGTCCAGCGTGCCTACTGCGATCTCGGCGGGGAACTCGCCAGAGGGGCGCACGCCGGTGTGACCGAGGGATTCGCCGGTGTCCAGGTGCTTAAGTGCGCCGGTGTCGAGTGTGCTGAAAAGCGCGGTGATGTGCTCGCCGGCGATCGCGTCACGGGAGCGTTCGAAGATGCGGGCCGCGGCGTTGTTGGCGGTGAGTACCTCGCCATCGGAGTTGATGGTGATGATGCCGTCGGGAGCCGTCTCCAGCACCGCGCGGGTTTCGGCCTCTTTGCTGCGCACCTCGTCGGTCAGCCAGCTCTGCAGATTATCTTTGAGCTGGAGCACCACGTGGGCGGTGACCGCCAGGCCGATCAGGCTGATGCCGCGCTGGACGTTGGCGACCACCGGCGGCAGCTGCGTGGCGGGGAAGTCGTAGCCGGTGAGGGTGCCCACCAGCACCGCGCTCCAGCTGAGGATGACGACGTAGAGCCACACCTTGGCGGTGCGGCGTCCCTGAAAGAGGTTGGCCAACAGCGGAAGGATTGCCGGCCACACAATGGCCGGCGCAGACAGGCCGCCGTTCTGGTGAATGAGGTAGAAGAGCAGCAGGTAGATCGGGCCTACGATGAGGTGTCCGGCCCAGTCCATGCGCGCTGTGGAACGCAACAACAGCGGCGCGGTGGCGACGGTTGTGCCGCAGATAACCAGTGAGAGCGCCGCCTCGTAGGAGCCGCCGGAGAAGGAGATCGCGGCGGCCAGGTACGCCCAGAAGACCGCCGTGTAGGTCGTCTTTACACCGATCTGTGCGCGCCTGAGCTCAATGCCTCCCTCGTCTTTGAGCGACTCGGGGATAAAGTAATCCATGAATTTACCCATATGCATTCATCCATGCTCAACGAGGTGTCAGCTCGCCGTGTATTGGGGGCAACCACGAAACAATCATCAGGGTCAGCACAGCCGGTAACGATCTCGAGTGGTGTTGTTGAGGACAGGCGCACCAGGCCTGCGAAGCGCGGAGATTCTCGCCTCGCCGTGTGTGGTTTTAACTTCGAGTACCACAATCGGGGCGGTACGCCGAAAAAATAGTGATGTCCTGGTCGATGTCTTAACTCTCCGGATAGTAAACATCCGGGGCGGCGGCAAGTGGCGAATGGATGGTATCCGAAGGGTTCGTTTGGCTCTTCTCACTTATGCGCTACCGGCGTTGGCGAGCGCTACTTACGTGATGTGTGGCCTGAGGGCAGGAGCGATGTCTGGAGGCTCAGGGGCGCCGGGCGGCCTGGCGTTCGTAGGCCAATAAGGCCAGGAGCCCCACGCCTACGCCGAACCAGAGGGTGGTCAGACGAATCAGGTAGGTCGCTGCCAGCGCGGTGGCCTGGCTGGTAAGCAGGCCCAGAAGCATCAACGCGCCGACCATCGTGCCCTCGGTCAGCCCGAGTCCGCCGGGAAGAAAGCTCAGCGCGCCGAGCAGCGTGGAGATGGCGTAGACGAAGAGCGCCTTAAAGAGAGTGAGATCCACGGCGCCCAGGGCGTCCAGGAGCATCCAGAAGGCCACCCCTTCCAGTGACCAGGACAGCGCACTTAAGAGGGTGGTCGAGGAGAGCATCCCGACCGAGAGGAGCGCGCGGGTCGAGGTGTAGGCCTGTTCCAGCGCGGGGCGTAGCTTTCGCGTCGGCGCAAAGGCGTCCAGCAGGTGGAGCACCCGGTTGACCAGCGCCCGGGATTGCAGGGCGGCGATCAGCAGCAGGACCGCTACCAGGGAGACGGCAAAGACCCCGGCGCCAAATTTAAAGGTCAGGATGCCGAGTCCGCCGATGAGAAAGAGGCCCAGCAGGTCGGAGAGGCGCTCGGCGAAGACCACCGGGGCGCTGCGTGCCACTGCCACCCCCAGGCTGCGGCGGAGCAGGGCGCTTTTGAGCACCTCGCCGACCTTGCCCGGAGAGAGCGACATGACCAGCCCGGCTAAAAAGATCAGAAAGCTCAGCCGCGTGGGGGCCTCGATCTGCAGGCGGCGCAGGTAGAGCTCCCACCTGGCAAAGCGCAGCCCGTAGTTGAGCGCACTGAGAGCGCAGGCCATGAGCACCACGCCGATGGGGACCCGAGCGATGGCCGGGAGGAGTTGATCCAGATCGGCCCAGAGCGCAAACCCTCCGTAGAGCACCACGGCAGAGACCAGCGCCCAGACCAGTTTCTTGATCGGAATCGAGGCGCGTGCGGGAGCAGGAGCAGACATGCGGAGCCCTGAGAGAGAGCGTGTAAAAGGAAGGTAAAGGCGAGCTTTACGCCTCTTTTCGTGCTGGGCTAACATGGCTGCAGATGAGAGGGAACGCAACGCTTCATTGGGTTGGGTGCGGGCATGAAACAGCGAGTAAGAAGAGGCCGGCTGAGGGCGCGGGCCGTCGGGTTGGTGTGGATCGTGTGTGTCGCGCTCCCCGGGTGCGCCTACGGCTACGCCGCACGTGAAGGTCGCCGCGCGCCGGCGCGCGAGCAGACTTCCCCGACGCCTACGGCGAAGTCGCCCGAAGCCGGGGAGAGCCCGGCCGCCGACGAAGGTGATTCCGAGTTCCAAGCGGAGGCGTTTCCCGACGATCGGTGTGCCGATCTGATCTTCGAGGTTCATTATTATGATGATGACGCACGCCTGCTGCGCCGGGTGGCCTGTGAGAGTGGTGAGGTCGTCCGTGTGCAGCGCTCCCCGATGACCGGCAGCGTGCTGGAGACCCTGCGCCAGACCCGCCACCCCGCGCAGATGTGGTACGTGTTGGTGGACCCGGAGGGCGTGCGCACCCGATATCTCTCCAACCCTCAGCTGCGCGAGCTTCAGTCCCGCTATACCCTGGAGCTTGTCGGGCGCGACCCGGTGGATGACGTGCTGATCTATCAGCTTGAAGGCGAAGGTTTTTAGGAGGCACTCATGCAGGACGGGCATCCCCCGCAAGTAGGTGAAGAGCAGGTAACGTTGAGTCCCGAGTTGCAGGAGGAGGTGCGCCTGGCCCGGCGTTGTTTTGCGCAGATTGAGCGGCTGACAACGGTGATGGCCAGCTATCCACCGGGGCACCCGGTGGTGGAGAATGCGGTGCAGGGGCTGCGCGACGCGTTTTATCAGTTCTTTGAGCTGACCGATCGCCTCACCGTGCAGATACACCCCCACTGGATGGACCTTTACGGGGCCGGGGAGACGGTCTGGGAGACGCAGGAGCCGCGAGACTACTGCTTCGCTCTTAGCCGCGATGGCGTTTACCTGATTCATATCCTGGCCGGCGTCGATGATACCGAGCTGCGCCAGCTGGTCAGCGTGCTCAATGAGCTGGTCGACCAGCGGGACATGTCCACCGACGCGGTGTCCATGCTCTTTGAGGCCGGGTTTCGCTACATCTCGTACGACGCGATCGATGAGTCGCTGGCGTTGCTGGCGGGGTTGGATAACGACGTTCGAAATCGCGACACCCGCGAGGAGCAGGAGGCGATCGAAGAGCTCTTCAATGAGGCGTTTGACAAAGAACTCGACGAACGGGTGGGGAGCGGCCAGGGCATGGAGGCCGACTTTGAAGTGCGCCTGCAGCGCCGTGGCGAGAAGCAGATGAAGCTGGAGGTGGGCTCGCGCCAGTTTCTGCAACTCGATGACCAGGCCCGGGCACATCTCGAGGATCTCAAGCGCGGGTTTACCGAGCATCATGAGCTGGAGCATCGCCAGGGGGAGGTGCTCTCGGCGCTGCTGGGAGCGCGTCCACGGGCCAAGCTGCGGCGCGGAGCCGTGGCGCAGATCGGCAACGTTATGGGGGCGCTCCTGGAGACCAACGCGCCCTGGGAGGCACTCTCCTTTTTGAAGTTGATCCATCGCTGGCGTGACAAGTTCCAGGTCGAGGTCGCCGGCGAGCTCAAAGAGGCCGTCAAGGAGTGCTTCACTCAGACGCGTATTCATGCCCTTAACAAGCAGGTAGCCACCGCCGGTCAGGGCCCGCGCCGGGCGATCCTTCAGATGTACAACGCGCTTCACCTGGAGGCGGCCAGCGAGGGACTCATCGAAGTGCTGGGATGGGACTTAGAAGACGAAGCGCGCGACGACATTCTGCGCTACGTCCGCCAGCGGGCTCGCCGCGGTCTGGACTTTATTGAGCGGGCGTTGCCGCGGGTTGCCGGTGAGCGCGCGGCCCCCCTGGTGGAACTTCTGGTGGGGTTGATGCCCCGCTCCCGGCCGTTGCTGCTGGATGTGATTAAGGGGCAGATGGAGCCGAGCCTCAAACTCAAGGCGCTGGTGGCCCTGCGTGGCACCTGGTCCGACGTCAATGAGGTGCGCGATGTGCTGGTGCCCCTGGTGCGCGGCTCCCATTCCGGGTTGCGCCTGGAGGCGCTACGGGCGCTGGCTGCGGCCACCCCGGCGCATGTCCTGCGGGTGGTGGAGCCCTTGCTGGATGCCCGGCTTGCCAGACGTCCCGACGAGGAGGTGCGGGAGTTGGTGGGGGTGCTCGTCGCGCATGGCGGGCCGGCGGCCGTGGAGAAGTTGCGAGAGCTTGTCCAGCGCCGCGGCATTGTGGCTGACGAGGAGCAAGAGTTGGCGGTGGCCATCGTTAAGGCCATGATCAAGAGCCCGACCCCGGAGGTTGTGCAGCTGCTGGAGGCCGTGGCCAAAGACTGGCTGGTGGCCGGACGCATCCGCTCCACCTGCAAGGAAATCGTGGAGTTGATGCAGTAAGGGGCCGCATCGCGTACTTAAGGCCCTCGGCAGATCTGGCGAGCGGGCCACCTATCAGGAAGAAGCCATGAGCGACGAAGCAGAACATCAAGTCGAACCCGCCGAAAGTGTGGTGAGCCACGTGTCGATCGACCCCGAAGACGCGCAGGCGTTTGGCCGCTTTGTGGTCGATAGCGTTTACCGCATCATGAAGGTGGCCTCGATTTACAGCGTCGATCACAACCAGACCCGTCAGGCGATGGAGGCCTTTATGCCGGCCTTCAAAGAGAGCGTCTCTCGGGTTGAAGGCGGCACCATCTCGGTGACAATTCGCGGAGAATTGTGCAGCGTCAACGGGGAGACGCTCCGACTTCGACGCAAAGAGCAGGAACGCCTGGGCGAACTCTACACGATCTTTAAGGCGGCGGTGATCCGAGGCATTGCCTTTGAGGCGGCCATGACGATCGAGGACCTGGTCGCGTTTCTCTCAGCGCTCAATGAGGCCGGGCGTGGCGGTCAGGGGATGGAGCATGTGCAGGTGCCCCATATCGTCATCCAGCATGGCACCCCGGATCAGTCGATTCTGGAGGCGGTCGCGCAGGTGAATAAGGCGATGTACGTCGCCCACATCTACATTCGTGGTCTGGTCAAGGTGCGAAATATGCACCAGCACGTGCAGGAGACTCGCTCATCGGAGGTGCCCACCGGGGTGGTGCGTCGCATCTTGCAGACGGTCTCGGAGCTACTGTCGGATGATGACTTTACGATCCTGGGGCTCTTGCCCCTGCGTCTGGTGCCCCCGGACATCAGCTCGCACTCGGTGAATACGGCGATTTACGCCATGTTGCTGGCAGACCGCCTGGGGCTGAGCCCGCAGATGACGGCGTATGTGGGGGTGGCGGCGATCTACCAGGATATTGATCGTCTGGTGGGGATTTCGGTGGGGCACCGCGATCGCGACGCCGGGCTGGATTCGCATCGACAGTTTTCGGCGAACCTGCGGGATGTGGCGCTGATGCTGGACCATGTCGATGGCGACGTGATCTCTACGCTGCGCGTGCTCCTGACCTACGAGCGTGGGTGCGCCTTTGAGCAAGAGGTGGGGCGCCCGTTTTATCGCGCACCGCGCAAGCTGCATCTGATCTGCCGCATCATCGATCTGTGTCGCACCTATGATCTTTTGATTCAGGGGCTGCAGGGCTACAAAACGCGTCGCCCGGACCTGGCCATTCAGTATGTGCAGAGTCGCGCCGGCGAGGTCTTTGACCCGCATTTGACCGAGCTGCTGGTCTCCACCCTGGGGCTTTTTCCGATTGGCACGGTGGTGCGGTTGAGCTCTGGCGAGTCGGCGGTGGTCATTCGCACGCCGGCTCCGGCGGCGGATCCGCGCCGGCCGGTGGTGCGGCTGCTCAATCGCCGCGATCCGATGGTCATCGACCTGAGCGATGCGCGATATGAGCATATCGAGATCGCCGGTTCTCTGGAGCAGCAGGAAGAGGGTATGGAGTCGAATGCCTCGCAGATCTTCCTGCTCACCTGAGCCCGGGAGGGCGACGTGCTGATACATGCCCGTCTCCCCCAAGGGAAGGGAGGTGCGGAGAGGGCACAGCGCGAGGGTTAGTCCACGCCGATGATGCCCTTTTCAAAGAGGGCGGCCAGCAGGGTCAGGGTTTCCAGGCGTGGCATCGCGCTCATGTCCAGGATGTCTTCGTAGCAGAGCATTCCGTCGATCTGGCTGAGCAAGAATCCGGCGCGGTGATCCAGCGCCAGGTTGCCGATATCGTTCATGGCCACTCGCAGGGAGGGAATCTGCAGCAGGGAGCCCAGACGATCTTGCTGCACGCGGGCCAGCTCATCCTCCAGTACGCCCCGGAGCTGGCGGGCCTCGGGGTGTTCGCGCTGGTGGAGCACCTCGCTGATGATGTCGAGGGAGGAGGTGAATTCGCCCTGTTCATAGAGTCGGCGAGCCCGGGCGACGAGCTGGTCAAGGTTGAGCTCGGCATCGGAGAACTCGGAGCCGGGGCCGTCAACCTCTTCAATGACAAAGGACGAGGCCATCTCACTCAGCGGCCGGCTGCGCACTCCGGTTGGGGCGTCATGGGCGAAGGGATTGGTGGCCTTGGCGCTTTCCGGGAGAGCCTGGAGCTGGCTGGGGGTGGGCTCGTTGCCCACTTCACGCACCAGCGGCTCCCCGCGGTAGTGAGGGTTGCGCGGGACTTCGGAGAGTTCGAAGAGAGCCCCCATGGAACTCTCCGCGGCCAGAGAGTCGGCCAGCGCGAAGAACTCGTCTTCGTCCACCTGGTCGTCTCGAAGGGAGCCCTCGTCAGCGTCGGGGGGAACCGCGGCGAAGGGAATCGGGGTATTGCCTCGTGGGGAAGTTGCTTCCCGATGTTGTTGGAAGAGCGAGGCACTGGGTTGGGGCGCCAGGGGGGTGTCGTGGCGCTCCCGGGTTCGCTTCAACGCGGGCATCTGCCCGGTCGGGCGTTCGTGCTCTACGTCGGAGGATGGCCTGGCGAGCGAGTGGCTATGCGAGAGCGTGGAGGCCCGGGCGGGGTTCGCGGGCGGGGGAACGACGTCGAGAGCGTCTGGCGCTTGTGGCGCGGCGCCTGCGGCATTTAAGGGAGGCGGAAAGAAGAAGTCGTCTTCCGGCTCGGCGATCTGTCCGGGAGCGGACCCAGCGCCTGCGGCATTTAAGGGAGGCGGAAAGAAGAAGTCGTCTTCTGGCTCGACGCTATGTCCGGGAGCGGACCCGGCGCCTGCGGCATTTAAGGGAGGCGGAAAGAAGAAGTCGTCTTCCGGCTCGACGACCTGACCGGGCACCGAGTCGGGGACTGTGAACGGGGTTGCCTGCGGCGGTGCCGGGGTTGGCGAGGGGCCCAGATCAAAGTCGAAGTCGTCTTCAGCAGCGGGCGGGCCGGGGCGGAAGGCGGAGTTGGACGCCGGGGCGGGCTGTGCCGCG
Source organism: Lujinxingia litoralis (assembly GCF_003260125.1). Lineage (NCBI taxonomy): Bacteria > Deltaproteobacteria > Bradymonadales > Lujinxingiaceae > Lujinxingia > Lujinxingia litoralis. The sequence continues at coordinate 1,077,019 of NZ_QHKO01000001.1, read as the reverse complement.
CTGTCAAAGCTGTCAATCCGGTCGGCGGAGGCCGCAGAATCGAAGGGTTGGTCGAAACCGAAATCAAACGCGTCGTTTTGCGAATCCCCTGCGGAGGCATCGGGGGAGGGGGGCATGGGGGTGGACGCCGGACTGAGTCCAAACGCCCCTGTGTCGCCCGGCGGTCCGGTGTTCGTCGCGGGCTCGCTGAGTTCGTTGAGCAGGGCTTCAATGGGCGTTGAGATCGAGGCGCCCATGGCGAAGTCATATCCCTGAGAGACCTTATTGGGTGGCGAGCTGGCGGCGTTCTCGCTGGAGGGAGCCTCCCGGTTCGAGTCCCAGAAGGGGGCCGAGGGCGAAGCGCCGAGCGCAAAGTCGTAGCCGGCTGAGCTCTCGTCCGGAGTCACATCCTCGAAGTCGTCGAAGTCCTCGAAGTCGTCGAAGAACGCGTCGATATCGGCATCGGACCCGGCGCCGGTTTCAAACGAGGAGAGGATACGCGAGAGGCCGGTAGGCTCCTGGGGCCCGGCGAAATCGTTGGTTTCCTGAGGGGCGGCGGCCGGCGTACCGGAGTAAAGGGCGGGGAGCTGACTCGGGTCTAAGGGGCGAGTGTGCTCGGAGGCGTCTTCGTGAGGCGCGGTATCGCGAGGTGAGAGTTCGCCTCCCAGGCCAAGTCTGGCCAGCGCCGCACTCGGATCGATGCGCCGCGTGTGTTCGCCAATATCCGAGTGCTCCGAAGAAAGGTCATCGCCGAGAGCGAACTCCAGGCTATCTTCGGTGCCCGGATCGTCGAGCCGCCAGCTGGCATCGGAGCCGCCCAGGTTCAGGTGTTCGAAGAAGCCGCCATCATCCTCCGGCTCGCTGTCGAGTTCGAAGAATGCATCGAACTCCTCGGGGCTGACCTCGTCGATCTCTTCGATTTGAATGAGTTCGGCATCACTGATGGCATCGAAGTCATCGAATCCCTCGAAGTCGTCCAGGCTCACCAGATCGTCGAAGTCGCCGAGCATCTCCAGGTCGTTGAAGAGCTCGAACTCTCCAGAAGGGCGCAGGCGTTCCAGGTGTCGGTCACACCAGCGGGTCGCCTGCTCAAAGGTCGCCGGGTCGGGGGCCTGGCCCAGCGCTCGGATGAGTTGTGCGGACTCCGCATCGTTAAGTCCGGAGATGCGAAGCACCCGCATCAGCGCCAGTGCGTTGGGGGCATCATGCCCTTGCAATGCGGAGCGCAGTTTCTTCAGATGGCCCCGTTGTTGTTCGGCATCAGGCACGTGCGTCATGAAAGTTCACCGGCTCTTCTACAGCTTGAAAGATCAGGGTGGTGCGTGCGGACGTCAGGCTCCCATGGCGGCGGCTTTGACCGACTGGAGGACTTTTTGAATGCTTTCAGCCGTGTGGTTAAGCTCCGTGGCATCTTTGGTGTCAATCGCCGCCCGTGCCTGCTCAATGCTCTGGGAGACGCGTCCTCGCAGGTGCTCCAGGAGGTGCCCCTCACCATTGCTTTCGGCCCGTTCGGTGAGTTTTTCGAGCTCCCGGACCGCCTTACGGATCTGACCGCGGATGCGCTCCAACTCTTCATCGCGTTTGAGTTCGACCAGGTAGTCCTGGTTCTCGTCGATCATGTTCTGGATTTCTTCTTCGGTCAGCCCGCTGGTTGCGGTGACCGTGATGGACTGTTCCTTGCCCGTCTCCAGATCGCGGGCCTGAACCGAGACAATGCCGTCGGCGCTGATCTCAAAGGCAACTTCGACCTCCACCTCGCCGGCCGGGGCGCGGCGCAGCCCACTTAAGACAAACTCGCCAAGCATCTCGTTCTCTTCGGCGGTGGGAGACTCGCCCTGGAGCACGATGATTTTTACCGAGGTCTGGTTCTCACGCACCGTGGTGAAGATGTGGCCATGGCTGGTGGGGATGGTGGCGTTGGCCTCGATCAGGACCTCGAAACCACCGCCGTGGACCATGATTCCGAGGCTGTGCGGGGTCACGTCGAGCAGGAGCACATCGCTGCTGCCCTCGATCAGGGCCGCGCCCTGCACCGAGGCGCCGAGTGCGACGGCCTCATCGGGGTGGACCTGTTTGGAGGGGGCTTTGCCGAAGTAATCGCGCACCGCGGCCTGGATGCGGGGCATGCGGGTCATGCCGCCGACGAGAATCACGTCGTCGATGTCATCGACCTCCAGGCCACTCTCCTGGAGGGTCGCCTGGCAGATCTTGATGGTGCGTTGCACCAGATCGATGACCAGCTCCTCAAAGGCGTCGCGGGTCAACGTGGTTTGCAGGTGCAGGGCTTCGCCATCGTCGCGGCTGTGAATGAAGGGCAGGCTGATTTCGGTTTCCGGCATCGCGGAGAGCTCGATCTTGGCCTTTTCCGCCGCGTCGCGCAGGCGTTGGAGCGCCATCTCATCTTTGCGCAGGTCGACTTTGTGCTCGCGGGCAAACTCAAAGGCCAGGTGTTCGATGATGCGCGCGTCGAAGTCTTCTCCGCCCAGGAAGGTGTCGCCGGCGGTGGAGAGCACATCGAAGACGCCCTCGTGGATGTCGAGGATGGAGATGTCAAAGGTGCCGCCGCCCAGGTCGTAAATGGCCACGGTGGCGTCGAGCTCTTTGCCAAAGCCGTAGGCCAGGGCGGCGGCGGTGGGCTCGTTGATGATGCGTACAATATCGAGTCCGGCGATGCGGCCGGCGTCGCGCGTGGCGGTGCGCTGGTTGTCGTTAAAGTACGCCGGGACGGTGACCACGGCTTTGGTGGGCTCCTCGCCGAGAAATTCCTGGGCGACGAGCTTCATCTCCTGGAGCACGATGCTGGAGAGCTCCGGCAGGCTGTACTCTTTGTCACGCAGCTTGATGCGTACATCTTCGTGCGGGCCCTGAACGATCTCGTAGGGGCAGGTCTCAATGCAGTGGCGAACCTCCGAGGAGTTCCACTTGCGACCGATCAGGCGCTTGGAGGCGTAGACCGTATGGCGCGCGTTGGTGATCGCCTGGCGCTTGGCCATTTGCCCCACCAGACGTCGGCCGCTCTCGGTGATGGCGACGACGCTGGGGGTGGTTTTGTAGCCGCCCTTATTTGGAATGACCTGCGGGGTGCCACCTTCGACGATGGCGACACAGGAGTTGGTAGTCCCAAGGTCGATTCCGATGATGCGCTCCATGCATACTCCTTAAAGGGCGTGCGTTGTGGCGGGTTGATGCGTCGTGCCGTTGGCGAGGATTGCGTCAGGCGCGGAGCTCCTGGAGTTGCGCCAGAAGATCTGCAGCGTCGGGTTGGAGCTCTAGCGCGCGCTCCAGATGGTAGATCGCGTCGGCCGGTGATTGTTTCTTGATGTATATCTCGCTCAGAATACGCAGCGCGTCAACGGAGCCGGCTTCGATCTTGTAGGCCGCGCGGGCAAAGGCCAGCGCGTCGTCCAGGTGGTGGTCCCGGGCTAAGAGGGTGCGGGCGACGCGCAGTGCCAGGAGCGGATCCCGCTTGAGCGTGAGGGCTTTGCGGAACTCGCGCAAGGCCGCGCTCACATCGTTGTGTTCCAGGTGAGCGTCGCCGCGGCGAACCAGCAGCTGAAAGGCCATCGCACGTTTGCGCTCGCTGGCGACCTCCTCCAGAGGTTCGCTGCGCTGCGCGAGGGGAGTGGAGGCCGGTATTGGGGGCTGCGGAGGTTCCTGCGCCAGCGAGGCGTCGTAATCCCGGCGCTTGTTGCGGTTGGAGAGCGTCTGATAGGCGCGGGTGATGCGCTGAAAAATCTTTTCGATGCGCATCTCATAGTCGCCGAGCAACTTACGGAAGAAGCGATCGGGATGGTAGCGCTTCGACATGGCGAAGTAGGCGTTGCGCAGCTCGCGACGGGCACAGTCGTCGGGGACTCCCAGAAGTTCGTAGTAGTTCACGGCGTCGAGCTGCTCGTAGACGAAGACGACTTCCCGCTTGAAGTCTTCGTCGAGTTCGACGCTCTGCGCCAGGAGCTCTTGATCGAAGGCAAAGTCGGCCAGGGCCATCGGAAAACGCGCGACGATCGCCCGGGCGAGGTCCTGGTCTTTGTCCGGAGCCGGCTCGTCAGCCTCGGGTGGGGAGGGCTCCGGAGCCGCGGTGGCGGCAGGGGGCTCGACGCCGGGCAATTCGATGAGCCCGCTTCGCCACAGGCGCTCGATGCACTCCATGGTTTTGGAGCGGCCCAGCCCGCTGACCGAACAGAGCTGGCCGACCGACATCGAACCGTCGACGCGCGAGAGTACAAAGAACTCTTCGGGCGTCAGCGGAGAGCTCAAGCTGCGGAAGTCGACCCCGTTCAGCACGCGTGGGGCGAGCGTCTCGTCGATGGAAGGCATCGTCTGACCGATCGTGGTAGCCAGGCACGCCCGGAGTAAGCGAGCGCGACTGCCGGCAGTTCTGAAGTCACGTGGCGAGGACCCGGGACGCCGAGGGCGTTCCGGAGCTGAGGTGAGGATGATGAGAGGGCGAATGCCTGTTGAGAGGATACTTCCGGTGCGGCGCGGTGGCAAGGCGTCTGCCACCGCGCCGGCCTACCGCGGAGCGCTCAGTCGGCGACCACTTTCAGGGCGCGTTCCAGGCGCTCAAGCGCCTCGTCGATGTCGGCGTCGGTGACGATAAGCGGGGGAACAAAACGCAGGGTGTGTCCTCCGGCGGTGTTGATCAGGAGGCCTTCGGCCCGGGCGGCCTCCACAACCCGGCGAGCGTAGTCGTCCTGGCATTCCACGCCGACCATCAACCCGATGCCGCGAACATCGATCATGAATTCGTAGCGCTCGGCCAGCTTGCTCAGGCCTTGTTGCAGACGCTCCCCGCGGGCGCGGGCGTTCTCCAGCAGGTTGTCGCGGGCAATGGTTTCGAGCACCGTGTTGCCGGCGCGGCAGGCCAGGGGGTTGCCCCCGGCGGTCGAGCCGTGGCTGCCCGGGACCCAGGCCTGCCAGACCTTCTCCGTGGCCAGCGTCGCCCCCAGGGGCACCCCACCACCGAGGCCCTTGGCCAGGGTCATAATGTCGGGAGTCACGCCAAAGTGCTGGTAGGCAAAGAGGCTGCCGGTGCGGCCCACGCCGGTCTGGACCTCGTCGAAGATGAGCAGAGCGCCGTGTTGGTCGCAGAGCTCGCGCACGCCTTTGAGGTAGGCGGCGTCGGCCGGGCGCAGGCCACCTTCGCCCTGGATGGGTTCGATCATCACCGCGGCGGTGTCACGGCCGATGACCTCTTTAAGTGCGTCGAGGTCGTTGAAGGGCACGTATTGGAAGCCGGGAACCAGGGGCTCAAACCCCTCGTGGTACTTGGGCTGGCCGGTGGCGGTGACAGTGGCCAGCGTGCGCCCGTGGAAGGAGTGCTTCATGGTGATGATGCCGGTTTTGTCCTGACGGCCGGCGACGACTTTCTGGTAGCGGCGGGCCAGTTTGAGCGCGGCTTCGTTGGCCTCGGCCCCCGAGCTGCAGAAGAAGACGCGGTCGGCGAAGCTCGCCGCGACCAGGGCTTCCAACAGCTTAATTTGCTCGGTGCTGTAATAGAGGTTGGAGACGTGGGTCAGCCGGCCCAGCTGGTCGCGCAGCGCTTCGACCAGGGTGGGGTTGGCGTGTCCGAGGGCGCAGACCGCGATTCCGGCCACAAAGTCCAGGTATTCGTTGCCCTCGGTGTCGGTCAGGCGCACGCCCTGGCCGTGGTCGAAGATCACCGGCGCCGGCGCATAGTTGGGGCTGTTGAGGTGGGCGGCCTTCTCGAGCAACACAGCAGTATCGGTCATGGCAAGGTGTCCTTTTTTTAGAGGATGTAGCGGCTCAGGTCTTCGTCCTGGAGGACGCCTTCAAGGCGCTCGCGGACATAGTCAGCGGTGACCACGATGTCCTGGTCTTCGAGTTCCGGGGCTTCAAAGGAGAGGGCTTCAAAGACCTTTTCCATGATGGTGTGCAGGCGGCGGGCGCCGATGTTCTCCAGGGTCTCGTTCACCTGGTAGGCCATCTCAGCGATGGTGCCGATGGCCTCATCGTCGAAGGTCACCTCGATGCCCTCGGTGCTCATCAGCTCAATGTACTGACGGGTCAGGCTGTTGCGCGGCTCGGTGAGGATGCGCTGGAAATCCTGCTGGGTGAGGCTCTCCAACTCCACGCGAATGGGGAAGCGTCCCTGAAGCTCCGGGATCAGGTCCGAGGGCTTGGAGACGTGGAAGGCGCCGGCGGCGATGAAGAGGATATGATCGGTTTTGACCACACCGTGCTTGGTGGTGACCGAGGAGCCCTCGACGATCGGCAGCAGGTCGCGCTGGACGCCCTCGCGGGAGACATCGGGGCCGTGCTGGCTCTCGCGCCCGGCGATTTTATCGACTTCGTCCAGGAAGATGATGCCCGATTGCTGGGTACGCTGGAGGGCCTCTTGGGTGATCTGGTCCATGTCGATGAGGCGGCCGGCTTCTTCTTTGACCAGCGCGTTGAGCGCGTCTTTGACCTTGACCCGCTTCTTCTTACGGCGTTTGGGGAACATGTTGCCAAACACGCTGCCCAGATCCATCTCCTCCATGCCCTTTTGGCCGGAGAAGACCTCGATGACCGGGTTGGAGGAGTCGGTGAGTTCGATTTCGATGGAGTCGTCGTCAAACTCTCCCTGGCGCAGGCGTTGGCGCAGGTGCTCGCGCACGTTTTTGGGGGCCTCGTCGGTGGACTGAATGGTGCCGTCCTCGCCGACGATAAACGCCTTCTTCGGGGTGTGGGTCGGGTCCAGGGGCGGACGCTCGGTGTTTTTGAGTTCAAGCTGGTCGAGGATACGCTCCTCGGCGATCTCGCGGGCGCGCTCCTCGACGCGTTCCTCGGCTTCGGCCTTGACCAAATTGATGCCCAACTCCAGCAGGTCGCGCACCATGCTCTCGACGTCGCGGCCGACGTAGCCGACTTCGGTAAACTTGGAGGCTTCGACCTTCAGAAAGGGGGCTCTGGCGAGTTTGGCCAGGCGCCGGGCGATCTCGGTTTTGCCCACCCCGGTGGGGCCGATCATGATGATGTTTTTGGGCATGATCTCGTCGCGCAGCTCCTCATCGAGCTGTTGGCGGCGCCAGCGGTTGCGTAGTGCCACGGCCACCGCGCGTTTGGCGGCGTGCTGTCCGACGATGTAGCGGTCCAGCGCGGCTACGATCTGCCGCGGGGTCAGCTCCAGATCTTCGTGGGAGGTGCGAGAGGAAGTAGCCATGATGAGGTTCCGTAGGTCGACAGAGGCGGCCGGGCAGCCCGAGAGGCCAGGGTCAGCTTGAGGTTGAGGGAAGCTCCTCAATGGTCAACGAATCGTTGGTAAAGACGCAGAGCTCCGCGGCGATCTTGAGGGAGGATTCGGCGATGGTGCGCGCGTCGAGCTCGGTGTGGCGTACCAGTGCCCGGGCCGCACTCAGGGCATAGGATCCCCCGGAGCCGATGGCGATGACGCCTTCTTCGGGCTCAATGACGTCGCCGGTGCCGCTGATCAGCAGGGTGGTTTCGCTATCGGCGGCGATCAGCAGAGCTTCCAGGCGGCGGAGCATGCGGTCGGTGCGCCAGTCTTTGGCCAGCTCGACGGCCGCGCGGGTAAGGTTGCCGTTGAATTTTTTGAGTTTCTCTTCGAGCTTCTCAAAGAGGGTGAAGGCGTCGGCGGTGGAACCGGCAAATCCGCAGAGGACTTTATCGCCGTGGAGGCGGCGCACCTTTCGGGCGGTGGCCTTCATCACGATCTTTTCGCCCATGGTGACCTGACCGTCACCGGCGACGACGACCTTGTCGTTGCGACGCACGCTGACGATGGTGGTGCCTCGAAAGCTCATGGCTCACTCGTCGGTAGAAGAGGGGGAGGATGGCTCTTTGGCGCGTCGGCGCCGCGTGGCGCGGGCGCGCGGGTGGGCAGCATCGTAGACCTCCATAAGCCTGTCAATTGAGACGTGGGTGTAGCGCTGGGTGGTCGAGAGGTTGGAGTGCCCCAGCAGTTCCTGAATGCCGCGCAGGTCGGCGCCGGCGTCGAGCAGGTGTGTGGCATAGGAGTGGCGAAGCCCGTGGGGCGTCAGCGAGGTGTCGAGCCCGGCGCGCACCAGGTGATCTTTGAGCAGGCGCCGTACCGAGCGGTCGCTGAGCCGGCCACCGCGGTGGTTTAGGAAGATCGCGTCGGCATCGGTCTTGTCTCCCACCAGCTCGTGGCGGCGCGCCAGGTAGCGCTCCAGCGCGGCGCAGGCTTTGGTGCCCAGGGGCACTTTGCGCTCCTTGTTACCTTTGCCCACTGTCTGCACCCAGCCCTGCTGCAGATCGATGTCCTGCTTGTTGAGCCCGACCAACTCCGAGACCCGCAGCCCGGCGCCGTAGCCCACTTCCCAGATCGCCATGTCGCGCACCCCCAGCACCGAGTCGCCGCGGTGCCCGTCGAGGAGGTGGAAGATCTCGTCAACGCCCAGGTAGTTGCGCAGCGGTTTCTGGACTTTGGGCGAAGAGAGGAGCTCGGCGGGGTTGCTCTCGACCAGGCGTTTCTTGTTGAGGAAGGTCCAGAAGGAGCGGAGCGTGGAGATCTTACGGGCCAGCGAAGACGCCTGATTCTCGTCGAAGCGATCGGCAATAAATGCGCGCAGATCGTGGAGCGTGAGTTCGCCCGGGTCGGGGTTCTCGCGCCCGCGTTCGGCCAGAAAATCGGCCAGCTGTCGTAGATCGCTGGCGTAGGCGCGTCGGGTGTGAGCGCTGGCGCCGCGCTCCACGCGCAGGTAGGTGATAAACTGGTCGATACGCTCGGCGAGCAAGGGGCTCCTTAAGGGGCACAGGGATGATGGGGGAGAGGGCCTTAGTTGGTGGTGCGCTCGACTTTGTACACGCCTTTGATCTTCTCAATGGTGCGCATGGCACGCTTGAGTTGATCGGTGTTCTGCACCAGGACCTCGAAGGTGTTGACGGCGCGATGGTCTTCGGTGGTCACGCACTGGGCCTGGCTGATGTTGACGCCGGTGGCGGAGAAGGCCTGGCTGATGTTGGCCAGCAGGCCGGGTTTATCGGTGCAGTAGACGCGCACCGACACCGGGCGCCGGGCGTTGTCCGGCACGCTGGTATCGTTGGCCCAGCGCACCGCGATCTGGCGTTCGCGCTCCAGATGCGAGATGCGGCTGCACTCACGGGTATGGACCGAGAGGCCGCGTCCGCGGGTGACAAAGCCCACGATCTCATCGCCGGGCAAGGGATTGCAGCATTTCGCATACTGCACCATCACGTCTTCGATGCCGTCGAGGACCACGCCGGTCTTGCCGCGATGGACCAGTTTGTCCCAGAGCTGGCCGATCTTCGATTCGTTCTCCACCGCCCGGGCTTTCTTGTTTTCGGTGGGGTAGATCTTCTCGACGATGGTGTCGGGCTGGGTCTTGCCGTAGCCGATGTCGGCGAGCATGTCGTCGACGGAGTTAAAGCGGCTTAAGTCGGCGGCTTTTGCCAGGTTGCCAGCGCGATCCCAGGCGCGGATGTTGGTCTGGTAGCGCTTGAGCTCTTTGTCCAGGAGCTCGCGTCCCAGTTCCTGGCTGCGTTCGCGCTGTTCGCGGCGTACGGAGTTGCGAATCTTGGTGCGCGCGCGACTGGTGGTCACAAAGTTGAGCCAGTCTTTGTTGGGGCGCTGATTCTTGTGAGTGAGGATCTCGACGATGTCGCCGTTGTGAAGCTCGGTCTTCAGCGGGACCATCATGCCGTTGACCTTGGCGCCGGAGCAGTGCGCGCCGACCTCGGAGTGAATCGCAAAGGCGAAGTCCACACAGGTCGCGCCGGCCGGGAAGCTCAGAACATCGCCATCGGGGGTGAAGACGTAGACCTCGTCGTGGAAGAGGTCGATCTTGACCGACTCCAGAAACTCCATGGGATCTTCGTGATCCTGGTGCTCCTCCATCAGGCGGTGGAGCCAGGCGAACTTCTGGTCGTCTTTGTCGGGTACGGCCTTGCCCTCTTTGTAGAGCCAGTGGGCGGCGATCCCCTCCTCGGCGACTTTGTGCATGTCGTGGGTGCGAATCTGGATCTCGATGCGTTCCTGGTAGGGGCCGATCACCGAGGTATGCAGCGACTGGTAGCCGTTGGGTTTGGAGATCGCGATGTAGTCTTTAAAGCGTCCCGGGATGGGTTTCCACAGGTTATGCACCAGGCCCAGCGACTCGTAGCATTGCACCCGCTCGTCGACGAGAATGCGGAAGGCCAGCACGTCGAAGACCTGCTCAAACTCGATCTGGTTGTGACGCATCTTGCGGTAGATGCTCCAGAAGTTTTTGGGCCGTCCGTAGACTTCGCCGCCGATGTTATTCTCGCTTAAGAGCTCCTGGAGGATCGTGATGACCTCGCGGATGAAGTTCTCGCGCTGACGCTTCTTGGAGGCCACCTTCTCGGCGATGTCGTAGTAGGCCTCGGTGTGGAGGTAGCGAAAGGAGAGGTCTTCGAGCTCGGTTTTGACCCAGTTCAGCCCCAGGCGATGGGCCAGTGGCGAGTAAATGTCCATGGTCTCCCGGGAGATGCGCTCCTGGGAGGAGGGGCTCATGTACTTGAGGGTGCGCATGTTATGGAGGCGGTCGGCGAGCTTGACCAAGATCACGCGCAGATCGCGGCTCATGGCGATGATCATCTTGCGGATGTTCTCCGCCTGAGCTTCTTCACGGGTGTTGAACTGAAATTTAGAGAGTTTGGTGACCCCGTCGACCAGATAGGCGACGTCTTCGCCGAAGCGCTCGCGCAGCTCCTCCACGGTGGTGTCGGTGTCTTCCACGGTGTCGTGGAGCAGGCCGGCGACCAGGCTGGCCACGTCCAGGCGCAGATCCGCAATAATGTCCATCACCTCAAGGGGATGGCTCATGTAGGGCTCGCCGCTCTTGCGCATCTGGCCTTCGTGCATGGCGGCGGCAAATTCGTAGGCTTCGCGCAGCTGGGCAATGTCCGGATCCGGGTGGTAGGAGCGGACTTTTTTGATAATGGAGTTCAGGCGGTTTTGAAGTTGCATTGACTCGACGACTCCCGGGCAAATAGCCAGAGCAAAGCGCTCCAGAGATAGAACCGAACGCCGGGGGCAAACATTCGCAGGGGGCCGGCGCCAACTGTCCGCCGGGTTAGCGGACATCGGTCATGGTAACGGAGCGTTGCGTCGAATCAAAGAAAGAAGGGGGGAGGAGTGCAGGTGGATCAGCCCATGATTTCCACGCCCAGGGGCATTTCCAGATCGAGGTCTGCCGCGCGGACGTAGGCGATGAGCGCGTCGAGGTAGGTGGGCAGCGGCGGGCAGAGGTCGTGGCCTTCGAGCGCGTCCAGGGTGTGAATGGAGTTGTAGATGGTCAGGTGATTGAAGTCGTCGAGAAACTGGCGGGGGTTTCGGGTGAAACGCTCCAGGTAGGGGAACTTCATCAACAGACGGGTGAGGCGGTAGGGAAGCAGCCCCACCGGGGCGCTGCGTCCGGCGCGGTCGGCTACCAGCTGGAAGACGCGGCGAGCAGAGAGGGGGTTGGGATCGCAGAGGTGGAAGGTGCGTCCGGCGGCGTCGTCGCGCAGGCTGATGCGGTGCATGGCCCGGCAGACGAAGTCGACCGGGACCAGATTTAGCGGCTTGTCGCCGCGCCCCGGCATGGGGATGGGCACGATCGAGGGCATGTTGACCAGGGCGTTGATCAGGTAATAGGGCCCGGCCATCCGGTCGATCTCGCCGGTCTGGGAGTCGCCGACGATGATGCTGGGGCGAAAGATCGAGATGGGCAGGTGTTCCATGGCCTGGCGCATGGCCTGCTCGGCCTGGAACTTGCTCTCTTCGTAGGCGTTGCGGAAGCCCTGCCCCTCGTCGAGTTCCTCTTCCATGATGACGCCGGCGCGGTCGCCGCTGACAAAAGCCGTGGAGAGGTGGTTGAGGCGCTCCAGATGCTGCATTTCGTAGGCGGTATCCAGGATGTTGCGGGCCCCGCGCACGTTGACCTCAAAGGCCTCGGAGCGTTCCACGCCCAGAAACCAGATGCTGGCGATGTGGTAGATGTCGGTGACGTTGGCGATAAGCTCCAGGTACTCGCGGCCCGAGAGGCCCAGATCCAGGGCGACGACGTCACCGCTCATCAGGTGGACGCGTTGACGAGAGGCATCGAGCTTTTGTAGCTGGCGGTCGGCCTCGTCGAGCGCGTCCGGGCGCACCAGCAGGCGCACCACCGACTCGGGCTCGTCACTGAGGATGGTCTCCACGAGCTTTCGGGCCACGAAACTCGGGAAGCCCGTGATCAGGATGTCGCGTCTTCGGGTAGGCTCGGTCATCGCAGGGGATCCATGGCTTAAGCGGGCGTGCGGGCGCTGCCGCCGGTGCGCACCCGCTCATTGATGGTGGAGAATAGCTCTTCGACTTGGGCTTGAGTGTGGTCGAGGCTCTGGTCGTTGTCGATCACAAAGTCGGCAACCTTGAGCTTATCGGCCAGGGGCATCTGAGCGTCGATGCGACGTTGCGCGTCGGTCCGGGAGAGATCGTCGCGGCTCATCAGGCGTTGCAGCTGGGTTTGTGGGCTGCAGGCCACGACGATCAGGGCGTCGAAGGCCCGGTAGAGACCGTTTTCGACGATCAGCGCGGCATCATAGAGCACCCAGGGCTCACCACGCTCAAAGGCCGCGGCGCTCTGGCGGGCCATTTCCTGGGCGATGCGCGGGTGGGTGATGGTCCCCAGGCGCGCGCGCGCGTCGGCGTCCTGGAATATGCGTTCGCCAAGCGAGGTACGGTTGAGCGTGCCGTCGCGGTGGAGCACATCTTCGCCGAAGGTCTCCACGATCTCGGAGAGCGCGGGTTGGCCGGGTTCGACGATTTTGCGGGCGATGAGATCAGCGTCGATGACGGTGACGCCGAGCGCGCGGAAATAGTGGCTGACGGTAGATTTGCCGCTGGCGATGCCACCGGTCAGACCGAGGACCACACCGGGTGAGTTCGTTGACACCTTTTAGCCCCTCGTACTAGGACTCGCCGGACTTTGCGCCGACAAATGGCGGAACATGAAGGCCTTATCGTTTCAGGGCCGGTTGATAGCATCGACAGGGAAAGCATGCAAAGGCGGGCGAGTTCGATTCGAGCCAGACGCAGGGGGCGTCGACAGGGGCAGCGATGGTTGCGTCAGGCGGGGAGGCCGGCGGTGGCATCGGCGGCGCTGGTGCTCGGGGGGCTGCTGGCGCTCTATGCGGCCGCCGGCGCCCCGGGCTGGGCTCAGGCCGGGCCGATGCCCAGCGTGGCCAGCGCCCTGGCGATCGTGCTGGTGGTCGCGCTGGGGTCACTGGCGCTGGGCTGGACGCTCAGGAAGCGGGGCTCCGCGCTGGGAACCCTTGCGGCGCTGGCGATGGTGGTCGGGTTCGGGCTTCTTACCGGCGCCTGGCTGCTGGGCCACGGGAGGTTGCCGGTGGGCACGCTGGTGCTGCCCATGCACCAGACCCTGCAGACCTACAAGGTGCAGCAGGGCAATCGCCGCGTCGATGTGATGCTGCCGCTGCGCATGACCCTGGAGTCGGTGGTGCTGGGGCGAGAGCCGGCGGCCAACATCGCGTTGTCGCGCATCGGGGAGTCCGGAGTGCCGGCGCAGCGCCTGGGACCCGGCCAGAGCGTGGATGTGAGTGGACTGCGCTTTGCGTTTGTGGGGCTGGTGCCTCAGACCGACGTGTATCGCGCGGTGGTGCGAAGTCAGGCCGAGAACACGATCCCGGCCGCCGGTGTGGTGGGCGATACGTTAAACTTAGCCATCGGTGGAGAGGGGTACGAGGTGATCACGACCACCGCGAATTACCTCGACGCGCTGGGACCGGCGGTGCAGCTGGAGGACGCTCGGGGGCAGCGATTCTGGGTGTTTGAAGAGCCGGCTGATGCGCGGACGCCGGGGTTTGAACACGGGCTCTGGCTGGAGGAGTTGCAGGAGGTTCCGGCGGCGGTGATCCAGGTCAGTCCGGTGCGGCCTTTCGGGATGTTGGGCGCGGGCGCCGGGCTCTGCGTGACGGGGTTTCTCTTGATGTGCGTGGCCGGAATCGGGGGAGGGGGCAGAAGACATGAGGACGATGAGGAGCACGCTGACGCCAGCGATGATGAGGGCGAGCCATGAGCCAGGTATCGGACCAGGGTTGGCGGGCCGGCGCGTTGCGCCTGAGCCTGGTGGGAGGTGGCGTCGGCACCGCGGGGCTGGTGGCCTCGTTGTGGTTTGGCGCGGCGCCGGGGATGTTGGTGGCTCTGGCTGGCCTGGGGAGCTTCGCTGCCCTGGTGGGGCTGGGGCCGCTGGCCAGGGGCATTGAGACTGGCCGGGTGCGTCTGGGCGCGTCATTGCTGGTGTTGGCGGTGATCGCCGGATCTTTGCTCAGCCTGGGCGCGGGATCTCCCGGCGAACTCTCTACGCTGGGCGCGATGTGGACGATGCAGGGCGCGGCCTGGCTCGCTGCGCTCGCCACGCTTTTTGTGGCCAGCACCGCCGCCGGTCGCTCGGGGGCGGCAGTGGCCGGACTCTCGGCGGCGCTGGGGCTGGGCGTGCTCGGGGTGTGGGCCGAACGCGCGGCCTCCAGCACGGCCAACTTTGCCTGGCCGCTGGCCTCGGCCGGCGAGCCCCTGATGTGGGGCATCCCCTCGGTGCGTCAGGCCGCGGAGCTGCGGCTGCCGCTGGTCCTGGGGGCCGATGGGGCCGCCGGGGTGCTGGCCTCGGCGGTGGTGGTGGCGCTGGTGGCGGCGGTGGCCGGGTCCAACCTCGTGGCCCCGACCCATCCGCTGCGCGCGCTGGCCGGCAAGCTCTGGGCCGGGGCTGCGCTGGGGTTCGGAGTGACGCTGGGCATGGTGATGGGCGCTCGGGTTGATGTGGCCCGTCTGCTGGCGGAGCCCCGGGTACGCCAGAGTGCTCAGGAGTGGCTCTCGACACGCCAGCTGCCGGTGAGTTTTGCCGACCAGGGGCAGGCGCTGGCCGACCTGGGCGCGGTGCCAGCGGTGGTGGATGCCGGAGCGATGGGGGCGGAGTGGATCGCGTTGCTGGCCGGGACGCTGATGTGCGCCTGGGCGGCCTGGGGCGCGATGCGCCCGGCGCCGCTTAGCGAGGAGGCGAACGCCGCGGGGCAGGAGCTGGCCCACGGGTTGCTCGGGCGCGCGGTGGCGCTGCTGGCGCTGGCCTGGTCCTGGGGGCTGCTGGTGACCTGGGAGTCGACCGGGGCGTTCGGGGTCTTTACCCGCGCGGAGTGGGCCGGGCTGGCGGCGCCGCTGGTGGTGCTGGGTCTGCATCAGGCCGGTGCTGACCCGGGTGCGCTCGGAGCGCCGGCGCGTCGAAACGCCGGGTGGGTGGCGCTGGCATTTGTCAGCGCGCTCCTTCTGTGGGTATGGAGCCACGGGGCGGCGCCGGGTGTCGGCGTTCGTCCCTTCTAGCAGGACCTATTAACTTCGGCTCCAAGGTCGGCAAGGCGCCTTTTGGGGTGCCCGCCGACGGCGGTGCGTTGAGGAGCAGTACATGAGCGCGATCTACAAAGTGACCAAGGCGGAGTTTATCAAGAGTGGCACCAGGCCCTCGCACTTTCCGCCGCCCCTGCAACCGGAGATCGCGTTTGGGGGGGCGAGCAACGTGGGTAAATCCAGCCTGATCAACTCGTTGGTCGGTCGCAATAAGCTGGTCAAAACCAGTAAGACCCCGGGGCACACCCAGACGATCAACTTCTTCAACATCAACGATGAGCTGGTCTTTGTGGATCTGCCCGGTTACGGGTTTGCCAAGGTCCCCCTGGAGGTCAAAGCGGCCTGGGGACCGATGATGGAGCGCTACCTGGGAGGGCGTCCGACCCTGCGCGCGATCGTCTGTGTGATGGATCTGCGCCGCGGCGTGCGTGACGACGATATGATGCTCATCGAGTCGGCACCGCTCTTCGGGATTCAGCCGATCCTGGTCTTCACCAAAGCTGATAAGTTCGGCAAAAACGCCGGTCAGCAACGCCTCCGCGAGATCGCCCGCGAGCTGGGCTGCCCGCCCGGAGAGCTGGTGTTGTATTCGAGCACCAACGGCCAGGGGGGGGAGCAGCTCTGGGACCGCATCCGACAGGTGACCGGCGTATGAGCGAGGAGAGCTGGGGTGAGCCCACCCCCGGGGCGTTTGGTCAGGGGCTGACGGTGCGGCGCGCGCGGCCCGAGGATCTCGATGCGATTATGGCCGTGGAGACCCGGGCCCATCACCATCCCTGGCAGCGCGAGAGCTTTGCGCGCGAGTTTACCCTGGAGTGGTCGCGGATCTGGGTGGTCTGCGCCGACGACGAGATCGCCGGGTTTCTGGCCTTCTGGCGGGTGCTCGACGAGCTGCACATTCTCGATGTGGCGGTGCACCCCGACTTTCAGCGTCGGGGCATCGCCCGGGCGCTCCTGCAGATGTTGCTGGCGCTGGGCCAGGCTCATGAGGTGGTGGCAGTGTTGCTGGAAGTGCGTGTGAGCAACGCACCGGCGCTCGGACTCTACAAGAGTCTGGGCTTTAAGCGCATGGGCCGGCGCAAGCGCTACTATGAAGATGGTGAGGATGCCTGGGTGATGTGTGCCGAGTTGGGCTGAAAAGGATCGGGGCGCGAGGTTGATCCTGCGTGCTGAGTCTTGTAATGGGGAGGCGTCGATCGCCCCCCTCACACCCCGCGACGGAGTCTCTCGTGAACAAGCAGCTCAAAGTCTTCTCCGGCAGTAGCCATCCGGAGTTCTGCAAGTCGATCTGCAACCACCTGGGCGTGGAGCCCGGAAAGAGCACCACGGTTCGATTCAGTAATGAGAACATGATGGTGCAGATCGAGGAGAACGTGCGCGAGTGCGATGTCTTCGTCGTGCAGACCTCGGCGTCGCCGGTTCATGACAACCTCTTTGAACTCTTGATCATGATCGACGCGCTGCGTTCGGCTTCGGCCTCGCGCATTACCGCGGTGATGCCCTACATTCCTTATATTCGCAGCGATAAAAAGGATCGTCCGCGCATCTCGATCACCGCGCGTCTGGTCGCCGATCTGCTCAAGACCGCCGGGGCCGATCGCGTGCTTACCATGGACCTGCACTCGGCCCAGGCTCAGGGGTTCTTCCGGATGCCCGTGGATCAGCTTCAGGGAGCGGGCCCGATCTGCGATCGTCTCCGGGAGGAAGAGGGCCGCGAGGACTGGGTGCTGGTGGCCGCCGATGCCGGCGAAGCCAAAGACCTGGGGCGCTACGCCAACCGTCTGGACCTGCCGATGGCGATCATCGACAAGCGTCGTGACGGTGATGATGAGCGCCCGCGTGCGGTCAGCCTGATCGGTGATGTTCGCGATAAGGTGGCGGTGATCGTCGATGATGAAATCGCCAGCGGCGGCACGCTGATCGAAGCAGCGACCTTCCTCAAAGAGAAGGGCGCCTCGAAGGTGCTGGCCACGGCCACCCATCCGATCTTCAGCTCGAACGCTGCCGAGCGCATCGATAGCGCCTTTATCGATAAGGTATTTGTGACGGATACAGTGCCGCTTGGAGCGCATCAGCAATCGGATAAGGTCGAGGTTATCTCGGTGACCCGGCACTTTGCCGAAGCCATCAATCGCATTCATGATGGACGCTCGGTCAGTGAGCTTTTTAGCACCAAGAAGCCCATGAAGCAGGGCTGAGACGGTCGATTTAGTCGTTTCAGAACCAAAAAAAAGCCCCGACGCGACGCGTCGGGGCTTTTTTTAGGCGAAGCGCGCAGGCGTTAGAGGCGGCCCGTCGGGGCGATGATACGCAGAAAATCGCTCATCGACATGCCCGGCTCGTAGACCTTATCGAACTCCGGAAGTGCGGCCAGCACGGGTTCGCGCGCGGTGAGCTCAGCCCACTTTAAGAAGGGTACCAGGAAGGGGCGGGCGCCTTCGACCTCGCGGTAGAGGAGGTGAGCGGTGATGTTGCCATCGTCGAGAAAGCCGCTCTGGCGGTAGTGTTGCAGAAAGCCCGGGCGATCGTAGGGGACCTGGCGCAGGGTGACTCGGTAGTCTGAGCCCTGGCCTTCGAGGATGGCGTACTGGGCGCGCCAGTCGCCGTTGAAGGGCAGGCCTACTGAGCCCACGTTGACGATGAGGCCGTCATCAAAGCGGTGAATGAGCGGGCGGTGGGTGTGGGCGCAGATAAGCGTGGAGCCTGCGATGGCGTCGAAGTGCTCGCGCAGGCGATCCTGTGGAGTCCAGGCCCCGATACCTTCACTATGAGAGCGCGGTGAGCCGTGGAAGACCTCCACGTGGGGATCGCAGTCAGCGCGACGTGAGAAGGGCAGCGCGTCGATGAAGCGCTCGGCCTCCGGGGTGAGCTCGTCGGCCATCCAGCGCGAGGCGGCCCACTCGTCGAGGGTGCGCCAGTCGTCGGGGATATCACCGCGACAAAACCCGAGCAGATAGTCTTCGTGATTGCCGCGCACGCACTGCCAGCCCAGCTCGGCGATACGCTGGACCACGGCACTCCCCTGGGGACCGCGACCGACCAAATCGCCGGCGACGATCACCTCGTCGATCGGGTGCTCTGCGATGTCGGCAATGATCGCCTCCAGGGCAAAGAGGTTGGCGTGAACATCTGCAAGGATGGCGATCGTAGGCATGCCGACTCGGGTGGGTGGCTTGGGGGCTGGCGAGGTCAGGTCCAGAGGTAGGGCTTCCAGTCCTCGGGATGTTCCTCAAGGTTACCCGCCCCGGCGCTGAATGGCCACCAGCGCGGCTCGTAGGGTTGGGTGAGCAGGGGCATCCTGGCTTCGGTGGGGGTGCGAGAGTTTTTCCGGCGATTGCAGGGCTGGCAGCTGGTCACGATGTTGGTCCAGGAGGTGTCGCCCCCGCGGCTTTTGGGCAAGACATGATCGAAGGTGAGATCGGCACCATTGAAGCGATCGCCACAGTACTGACAGCAGTAGCCATCGCGTCGGTAGATGTTGTTTCGTGAGAAGTGCACCCGTCGGCGGGGAATGCGCACCCGGCGTAGCAGGCGCAACACCGAGGGCAGGGTGATGCTCTGGTGGGTGGCATGCACCTCGCGCTCTTGCGCGACCAGGACCTCGGCCTTGCCCAGCCACAACAACGTGACGGCCTTGCGCCAGTCAACGATCGAGAGCGGCTCGTAAGAGGCGTTGAGCAAGAGGGCGGGTTTCATGCGAGCTCCGGGCGTGGGCCTGATGCGTTCGAGGAGGGGGGGAGGCTGCGCCTTAAGGGCAGCGTCGGCACAAAAACCGCCCTGGAGGGTGCGCGTATTTCCCACGAAGTTCAAAGGCTTAGAGCAACAACGCTGTGACAGTGCGTTTGAAAGTTATTGACGGGGGAGGCTTCGGGCCAGCACCAGCGCCTGAATTTTTTCAACGCCGGCGTTTTTCAGGGCGGCTGCCGCTGCATCGAGCGTGGCGCCGGTGGTGAGCACGTCGTCCACGAGGACGACGGTGTCGACGTCCATCGGGCGCCACCGGGCCTCGAAGGCATCGCACAGGTTGGTGCGGCGCTCCTCCATCCCCAGGCTCGCCTGCGCGCGGGTGCGCCGAATCTTCTTCAGGGAGAAGAGCCGGCAGTGGTGGGGCCCCTGGCGCGCGCAGTGAAGGGCGATCAGGGAAGGAAGGTGGAAGCCGCGCTTGCGCAGGTTTGAGGGGTGGGCCGGCACCGGCACAAAGAGCGCCGGAGGCATTGCGGCTAGAGTGGGGCGAAGCGCTCGGGCGGCACCGGTGACCAGGGCGTGGGCCGAGATGATGTCTTCCCGATATTTGATGCGTCGAAGCGCCGCCGAGACAGCGCCCTCGTACTCCCAGAGCGCGGTGGTGTGGAGGATGGGAGAGTTGGGGCGGCGCTGGCAGCCCGGGCACCGCGTCACATTGCTTGCAACGCCCGCGGCATAAGGGGAGCGGCTCACCGGCAAAGGGAGCGCGCAGCGCGGGCAAACGGCGGCCTCCAGGAGATAGCTGTCCTCTCGGCAGATGGCGCAGAAGGCCTCGTTCGTCAGGGCGGCTTCGTCGCAGGCGGCGCAGCTCGCCGGGACACATGCGGCGTAGACCTGGCGCAGATGTTCCAGGGCTTGATCAACGAGGTAGACAAGTCGATGGGGCACGGTAGTCTCCGGCCAAAGGAGGCGTGGCAGGTCCTATTATCGACGGGCGAGTCCGACCTCTTGCGTGGCGAGAGTAGATTTTTCTGGAAGCGGAGAAGGGATGAAGATCAGTGTGGTGGCGGTGGGCAAAATGCGCGAAGGGCGCCTGGGCGAACTCGCCAGGGAGTATCGCGAGCGGTTGGCTCATCATCTGCCGGTCGAAGATATCGAGGTTCGCGAGGCCCGGGTCAGCGGTCACGATGTGGCCGGTGCGCTTGCCGAAGAGGCCGAAGCCATGCGCAAGGTCACGCCCGAGGGGGCCCTGACCATCGCGATGATGGAGGGCGGCAAGCAGATCGACAGTCACCAGCTCGCCGAATGGATGGATGAGTGGATGGTCAGCGGGCAGCGCCACGTGGTCTTCTATATCGGGAGTGCCCACGGGCTGGATCGCCCCTTGTGCCGGGAGAGCCAGCGGCGACTCTCCCTCTCGAAGATGACCTTCCCCCACGAGATGGCGCGAATGATGCTGTGGGAGCAGCTCTACCGGGCGATGACCATCATTCGCGGTGAGCCCTACCATAAGTGAGCCCGTCGGTGAGCGGCGCCAGAGTAACCACGCCCCCGCAGGTCGAGCCTGCGGGGGCGTGAAGGCAACCTCTCAAGAGGTGCGCGGACGGGCCGGGGGCGAATCAGGCGTCAAAGGCTTCGCCGTCAAAGTGCCCGTAGAGCTCGGCCGGCGCTCCCTCCAGTTCGAGGCGAGGGGCTTCGGACCACATGCGCTCCAGATCGTAGTCGCTGCGGGCGTCTTGATGGAAGATGTGTACGATGATGTCACCGTAGTCGAGCAGAGCCCAGCGGCCGGTGTCGAGACCTTCGGCGCCCATGGTCTTGCGTCCCGACTCGCGCATCTCCTGGTCGACGCGGCGGGCCAGGGCCTGCACGTGGCGCTCGGAGGTGCCGGTGGCCACCACAATGAAGTCGGTGTAGCTCACCCGGCCGCGCAGATCGATGACGGTGGTGTTAAGGGCTTTGAGATCCCAGGTGACCGCGGCAATGCCACGGGCAACCTCGGTCAGCTCCTGATCGAGGTCGGTCTGGTCGGTGTTCGGGGTGGAAGCGGCGCTCTCTGTCTTCATTCCTCTCCTGGATTGGTAACCTGCCGGCGTATGCAGCAGGAGGCCTCGCGGGCTGTACGAGTATAGTGGGAGCCCACTGGCGAGGCCAACATCGCGGGTCACTCCCGGATCTGTCCCGTACCTAACACAACGAATTTGGTGGTCGTCAATTCCTTTAACCCCATGGGGCCGTAGGCGTGCATGCGGGTGGTGCTGATGCCAATCTCGGCGCCCAGGCCCAGTTGGCCTCCGTCGCTGAAGCGCGTGGAGGCGTTGATCAGTACCACCGAGGAGTCGACCGCGTCGATAAAGCGCTGGGTTTGCGGGTAGTTCTCGGTCAGCAGCGCTTCGGAGTGACGCGAGCCAAAGCGGTCGATATGGGCGATGGCGGCCTCCAGGTCGTCGACCACTTTGACCGATAGTTCCAGACTCAAAAATTCGGTGGCGTAAGCCTGGTCGGTGGCCGGGGTGTAGGCGATGTCCAGTGACTCGGCAATGGCGGCGCTGGTCTCACAGAGGTGGAGTTTAACGCCGGCGCGGGCCAGGGCCTTAAGGCAGCGCTCCACGTGGACGCCCAGCGCGTTGCGCGTAAAGAGCAGCGTCTCGGCGGCATTGCATACGCCGGGGCGTTGGGTTTTTGCGTTGAGCACCACACGCTCGACTACCTCTACGTCGGCCGACCCGTCGACGACCAGGTGGCAGACCCCCTCATCGTGTTTGATGACCGGGATGCGGGAGTGCTGGTGCACGAAGTGAATCAGGCCCTTGCCGCCGCGGGGGATGATCACGTCGATGGCCTCACTCAGCGTGAGCAAATGAGTGGTGGCCTCGCGTGCCCGGCTCTCGACAAAGCCAATGGCCTGGCAGGCGTCCTCGGGCAGCGCGCTGGCCCGAAGCCCCTGGCGCATCGCGGTGACCACGGCCAGGTTGGAGGCGTAGGCATCGCTGCCGCCTTTGAGCATCACGCCGTTGCCGCTCTTTAAGCAGAGCGCGGCGGCGTCGCTGGTCACATTGGGACGCGCCTCGTAGATGATGCCGATGACGCCCAGGGGGATGCGTTTTCGGGCCACCTGGAGTCCGTTGGGGCGCATCCACATTTCATCATAGCCGCCAACCGGGTCGGCCAGGGCACGCACCTCGTCGATGGCTGCGGCCATCTGTTCGATGCGCTCCGGGGTTAAGCGGAGGCGGTCGATGAAGGCATCACTTAAGTCGTTATGGCGAGCTCGCGCCAGGTCGGCCTGGTTGGCCTGGAGGATGGCTTCGGTGTGCGCGCGCAGGGATTGCGCCATGTGCTGGAGGGCATCGTCGCGCACCGAGCCGGGCTGGCGAGCCAGCTGGCGCGCAGCGCGGCGAACGCCACGGGCCTGCTCGGTGAGCAGCTGCGGATCGAAGGTCTCTTTCACAATGAATCTCGTCGCTTGTTCGGGGCTGCCTCGCCAGGGGAGCAAGGCCAGAAGATCGGAGCAGCAGGCGCACGGTCAATGATTGTGAAAGGCGCCAGGTCCGCATCCTGTAAGGGCTTCGGGGATGTCTTAAACTTTTCTGCTTGACTTGGTTAGGGCCGCGCATACGGTATGCCGCGTTAGCACTCTCCGGTCGAGAGTGCTAAGAGGCCGATTCCGGTCTCTGATTCACTCAAACACCTTATTTCATAACCCATTCTACGAGGTGAAGCGATGAAGATTCAGCCCCTGTATGATCGCGTCCTTATCCAGCGCGTGGCCGGTGAAGAGAAAACCTCGACCGGCATCATCATCCCCGACACCGCCAAAGAGAAGCCCCTGGAAGGGATCGTGCGTGCCACCGGTAAAGGCAAGCCCGGCGATGACGGTAAGCCCGTGGCTCTGCAGGTCAAAGAAGGCGATAAGGTCCTCTTTGGCAAGTACTCCGGCACGGATGTGACGATCAACGGCGAAGAGCACCTGATCCTTCGTGAAGAAGAGATCCTGGCGGTGATCACCGACTGAGCCTTCTGCCCTTTGCAGAACTCAGGCTGTTGAACGGCTGTATTGACTCGCTTAATAAGCGAGCACCCAGACCCTTGAATTAGGAGAACTACCATGGCCAAAGAGATCATTTTTGATACCCGCGCTCGCCAGCGCATCCTCAACGGCGTCAACACCCTTGCCAACGCTGTGCGCGTGACCCTGGGGCCGAAGGGCCGCAACGTGGTCATCGAAAAGAGCTTCGGCGCGCCCCTGATCACCAAAGACGGTGTGACCGTGGCCAAGGAAGTTGAGCTTGAGGACAAGTTCGAAGATATGGGCGCCAAGATGGTCAAAGAGGTCGCCTCCAAGACCTCCGACACCGCCGGTGACGGGACCACCACCGCCACGGTGCTGGCCCAGGCCATTCTGCGTGAAGGTACCAAGCTTGTGACCGCGGGCCACAACCCGATGGAAATCAAGCGCGGCATCGACAAGGCTGTTGCCGCCGTCGTGGAGCAGCTCCACACCATGGCCACCGAGACCAGCGAGCGCTCGCAGATCGCTCAGGTGGGCACCATCTCGGCCAACAACGATGAGTCGATCGGTAACCTGATCGCCGAAGCGATGGAAAAGGTCGGCAAAGAAGGCGTGATCACCGTCGAAGAAGCCAAGGGCCTGGAAGACGAGCTGGAGTTCGTCGAAGGGATGCAGTTCGACCGTGGCTACCTCTCGCCCTACTTCGTGACCGACGCTGAGCGTATGGAAGCGACCTTTGACAACCCCTTCATTCTGCTCTTCGACAAGAAGGTCAGCACGATGAAGGACCTGCTGCCCCTGCTGGAGCAGGTGCACGGTCAGGGCAACCGTCCGCTGCTGATCATCGCCGAAGACATCGAAGGCGAAGCGCTGGCGACCCTGGTGGTGAACAAGCTGCGTGGCGTGCTCAACGTCGCTGCGGTTAAGGCGCCGGGCTTCGGTGACCGCCGCAAGGCGATGCTCGAAGACATCGCGACCCTCACCGGTGGCAACGTCATCAGCGAAGAGCGCGGCATGAAGCTGGAAGCGGCCACCCTTCAGGACCTGGGAACCGCCGACACCGTCACGATCACCAAGGACTCCACCACCATCGTCGGTGGTCAGGGCTCCAAGGACGCGATCACCGGTCGTGTCAGCCAGATCAAGGCGCAGATTGAGTCGACCACCAGCGACTACGACCGCGAGAAGCTCCAGGAGCGTCTGGCTAAGCTCGTGGGCGGCGTGGCCGTGATCAAGGTCGGTGCGCAGACCGAGATCGAAATGAAGGAGAAGAAGGCTCGCGTCGAAGACGCGCTCAACGCGACCCGCGCTGCCGTCGAAGAGGGCATCGTCCCGGGTGGTGGTGTGGCTGTGCTGCGTGCCTCCAAGGTGCTCGATGGCCTTGAGCTGGAGCATGAGCAGGCCTTCGGTGTCGACATCATCCGTCGCGCGGCTCAGGAGCCGATCCGTCAGATTTCGGCCAACGCCGGCGTCGAAGGGTCCATCGTTATCCAGAACGTGCTCAATAACGATGGCAACTACGGCTACAACGCCCGCACCGATGTGTACGAAGACCTGGTGAAAGCCGGCGTCATCGATCCGGTCAAGGTGACCCGCACCGCGCTTCAGAACGCGGCCAGCATCGCCGGTCTGATGCTGACGACCGAGGCGATGATCGCCGAGAAGCCCAAGGCGGGCGACGACGACGGTGGCGCTGCCGGGATGGGTGGTATGGGCGGCATGGGTGGCATGGGCGGCATGGGCATGATGTAAGCCCCGGGCTCGGGGCTGGTGTAAGCCGTCCCGGGCGCCCGACCTCCTTGCAGGTCCTGTGACACTGCCCTTGCGGTTGTGTGTTTTAAGAAGCCGGCCCCGCGCTTAAGCGCGGGGCCGGCTTTTTTGATGTTTCGGACGCGACGCTTAAGTCCCGCGACACTCGCCACACTGCGCCACTCGCAGCCCCCGGTCTATGCGATGGACCGTCTGGCGGCGCGATGTTAGATTCTCGCCGGATGAGGCCCGCTGAGACGGTGCACCCGCGCTGAGACGGTGCACGACTGTGCTAAAAGAAGGACGCATGACCCACCACGGCACTGAGACCCGCGCCTACGCTGAGCTGCGCGCCGGGATGCTCTTTGACGACAAGTACCGCATCGTGCGGCCGCTGGGGGAGGGGAGTTTTGCCACGGTGATTCACGCCCGTCATGAGGTGATGGATCGCGACGTGGCCCTGAAGTTTTTGCGTCCCGAGGTGATGGCCTCTCATCCCGAGGTGGCCGAGCGCTTCATGAATGAAGTGCGCCTGGCCAGCCGGCTGAAGAGCCCGCATACCGTGGCGATCTTCGACTTCGGAAAGACCTCCGAGGGCATCCCTTACATGGTGCTGGAGTACGTCGACGGGCGCACCCTGGATGAAGTCATTGAGAAGCACGGCGCGCTGGGCAAACGCCGCTCCATGGAGTGGTGCCTCCAGATTCTGGAGAGTCTGCAGGAGGCCCACGCCCATCATATTATTCACCGTGACTTAAAGCCGGCCAATATCATGGTCGGTCGTACCGCCCGCGGGGCGCTGACGGTGAAGGTGCTCGACTTCGGCGTGGCTAAGCTGGTGGAGCGAGCGGAAGAGAAGGTCAAGACAAGCTCGGGACGCCAGTCCACCCAGTTCATCGGCACCCCCCGCTATATGAGCCCTGAGCAGATCCTGGGGCAGAAGGTCAGCGCCGCGAGTGACCTCTACAGCGTGGGATTGATCTTCTTTGAGATGTGCACCGGCCGGCCCTGCATCGATGAGTCCAGCGTGGCAAAGGTCGCGCGCTTTCATCTCTCCGAGGAGCCGCTTCCCCTGGAGGGCATCGAAGGGCTGCCCGAGGAGCTGCGGGCCATCATCCATCGGGCGACCGAGCGCCATCCCTCCAGGCGCTATGCCTCCGCCGGAGAGATTCGCCAGGAACTCGATGACATCCTGGCCGGTCGCGCGCGTGAGAGGGGGGCTCAGCCGACCGCCCCGCAGACCCCTCGGGCGATGACGGAAGCCTCCGATGCATCGGAGGATGTCTTCTCGGGGAAGGGGTACCTGCCCCTGCCCGAAGACTCGGAGAAGGAGCTTCGGTCAGGCGCCGGCACCTCGTCGGGGAGCGTACGGGCCCTGGGCGCGCGGGGGGCTTCGGCGCCGTCACCGCAACGCAGCGTCGCCCGGGCGCGCCCTCGAAACGCCGGGGAGCTGGACCTGGACCTGGGGACGGTGGCTCGGCAGCAACGGCAGCTCGCTCGTGAGAAAGACCCTTCGGTGGCCGAGCTTCGCCAGCACCAGGAGCGGGCGGCGACTCATGCACACTGGCGGCTGACGCTGGTCGGAGTGCTGGCGCTGGGCCTGCTGACCTTCCTGTCGTTTGCCCTGGTATCGGCGGCGGCTTCACCGCTGGGGGCGTCGGCCCGGGCGGTGGTCGGGGCGCTACCTTGTGTTCTGAGTTTTATCTGGGTGGCGTTCTCCCATACCCTGCATTTTTCCGATGTGACTCGCCGCTGGTTGCTGCCCTGGGTGAAGCGCTATGCTGCGGCCAGTGCGATCGCTCTGGTGCTGGTGGGGCTGCTCATTCCCGGTGACGCGGCCCGTGGGTTGCGTGGCGATACCCTTTGGTTTCTCGGGCTGAGTCCGGAGCAGATCCCGATGGCGCTGCGCGTGACGCTGGGGGCGATCGCCGGAGCGATTGCCGCGATCTATGAGATGCTGGAGCCGATGTTGCCCTGGGCCGGATAAGAGGATGGGATGAACGAGCCGCACCGACGACTACAGCAATTGATCCGGCCGGGTGACCTGCTGGAGCAACGCTACCGAATCGGGCAACGCGTCGGCGCCGGGGCCTACGGCATGATCTTCAGCGCGGTGGACGAGCTCACCAGCGAGCGCGTGGCCATCAAGGCGATTCCTCCGGCGGATAGCCCGGCCTCCGAGACGGCGATCGGGCGCTTCCAGCGCGAGATGACGGTGGTTCGCACGCTGGTGCACTCCAACATCATCTCGCTCTACGACTGGGGGCGCTCCGGCCAGGGGCTCATCTTCATGGTGCTGGAGTACGTGGAGGGGGAGACGCTCGATAAGGTGGTGCACCACAACCCGATGCGCGCAGAGGTCGCCATCGACGTGATTCGCCAGATCGCCATGGCCCTGCAGGTGGCGCACGAGCACGGGGTGATTCATCGGGACTTAAAGCCCGCGAACGTCATGCTCTCCCCAACCCGCTACGGGGGCTACAAGGTCAAAGTGCTCGATTTTGGCATGGCCAAAGTGCTCTCGAAACTCGAAGACGAGTCCATTGTCGATCTGACCCGTGAAGGGATCGCGGTGGGGACCCCTCGCTACATCGCGCCGGAGCAGGCCCGAGGACTGCCGGTGGGGCCGGCCGCTGATATGTACGCGCTGGGGCTGCTCTTCTATGAGATGTTAGCCGGGGAGCAGGCGGTGCGAGCAGCGAGCGTCGACGATGCGATCAGCGCACACGTCTCGCGCAAGCCGCTGGAGCTTCCCCAGCTGGCTGCGATCGATTCCCGGCTGCATGGCCTGTTGCGCGCGCTGCTGGAAAAAGATCCCGACCAACGACTTCCCGGCGCCAGTGAGCTGCTCCAGGCGCTGGACCGGATCGAGAGGGGCCAGGATGCCTCATCACCCGTGGCTATTAGTGAGGTGCGTGGTCCGGCGATGGGGGAGCAGGTGGATATCCTGGCGTCGGTGGATCCGGATACGTTTCGACGCAAGCGAAGCGCTCGGGAGGTGGTCGGAGGCCTGCTGGGCGCCGGCGAAAAGCTGGAGCTCGATTACGACGCCTACAAAGAGCATCACCGGGCCGATAGCGATCCGGTGATGCGGCGTCGTCGCCTCCGACTGGACCGCTGGTTTCGCCCGCCACGAAGCATCGGTGAGTGGGCCGAGGTCTGCCTGAGCCTGGTGGTCGTGCCGATGGCGTTTTTGATGATCGGAGCTCAGGCCAGCGAGTTCGGCTACGGGCTGCGTCTGATGACGGCGGCCTCTCCTGCGGTGCTGGCGCTGGTCTGGTCGCTGGTCTCGACGTCGACCGACTGGTCTAACTCCCTGGGGCGCGTGGCCTGGCAGCTGGCGTTGGGGGCGGCGGTCGTGGCGCACCTCTTCGGGCCGGTGGAGCTGGCCGGCGAAATGGCGAGGGATCCTGTGTGGTTTGTGCAGGCTGCTGATCCGGCCGGACCTCTACGGGTGATGGGGGCCGGGGCGGCCTGGTTCTCGCAGCACTGGTCTGCGCTGGTGCTCACCGTAATGCAGGCCTTACCTCTTTAGACATGTCGGTGAGGGGCGCTCGGAATGCCCGAGAGGCGCAGCCGGTTTTGGGCGGCGAGATAACCCGGTGCTCGGAGCGCCGGCTTGACACCCCTTCGGCACGAGTTGTAGGCCAGAGCCCGCTCATCCGAGACAACCAGATATCTTCACGTACCCAGGAGACTTCATGCTGTTTGAGAAACGCCGACTGATCGGGCTTGCGCTCGTCGCTGCTCTGGGAGGCGGCGTCGTCGCCTGTGATTCCTCCAAACAAGAGGAAGCAGCCACCGAAAACGCCGCGGCCGAAGACGAGGCCACCGGCGAGGAGGGCGCGGCCAAGGACGAGGCACAGGCTCAGGCCGAACCCGAAGAGATTCCCCTTGAGAAACTCCCCTTCCACGCGACCGGCCCCGTGGCCAAGATCGATGGCAAGGAAGTAGGGGCGGATACCTTCAATGACATGGTGCGCCAGCGTGCCTCGCGTCTCCCGGAGCGGGTGCCCGCGCAGATGCTCGATATGCTCAAGGCCCAGACTGTCGATCTGGCCATCGATCACTATCTGGTCGAGAGCACCCTGGAAGAGGCCAACGTCGTGGCCACTAAGGAAGACGTCGATAAGCTCTTCAACGAGTTCCGCGAGCGCTTCCCCAATGAGGCGATGTTCAATGGCTATCTCCAGCAGATGGGTCTGAACCAGGAGATGGTGCGCGAGAACATGGCGCGGGACGCTCGTCTGGAGAAGTACCTGGAGAGCAAGTACGGCCTGGAGGTTCCGGCTGAAGATGTCGAGACCTACTACAACGAGCATACCGAGCGCTTTACCCGTCCGGACGAAGTGCGTGCGCGACATATCCTGATCAAGGTGGAGCGCGGGGCCGATGACGAGGCTGTGGCCACCGCCCGCGCCAAAGCCCAGGAGATCCTGGAGTTGGCCAAGGCCGAGGGTGCGGACTTTGAAGCGCTGGCACGTGAGCACTCCGAAGGGCCGACCGCGCCGCGTGGCGGCGACCTGGGCTTCTTTGGCAAAGGTCGCATGGTTCCGGAGTTCTCCGAGGTGGCCTTTGGTATGGAGCCCAATCAGGTCTCGGATCTGGTTCGTACGCAGTTCGGCTTCCACATCATTCAGCTCGTCGAGAAGCGTGACGCCGCGGTCGCGACGCTGGATGAGGTCAAAGACGACATCGAAGTTGAGCTGCGCCACGAGCTGCGCGTGCGTCTCTTCCAGCGCTTTTTGACCGAGCTGCGGGAAGGGGCCACCGTTGAGAAGCTGGCGGATAACATTAGGGTGAACCAGGAGATGGCGGCTTCGGCCGATGAGATGCCTCCGGGGATGCCTCAGCTGAACCTCCCCGGGCAGGTCGCCCCGCAGCAGGGCCAGAAGGCCCCGGCGGCCGGCGCCGGGCGTCAACTTAAGCTCGACCCCTCGTTGCAGCCCGGTGCGAAGTAAGCTCCGCTGATGTGACATGAAAAGCCCCCGGCGCTCTGGCGCCGGGGGCTTTTTTATGCGCGGTCCCGTGGGGCTGGCGAGGCTGCCTGACCCAGGACGCACGAGGTGCGAGGCGCGCGGTGGCGTGCAAAGCGTGTTGGGTGAGAGATTCAAGGCAGCGCGTGGCTCGCAAACCGTGTGGCGAAGGAAAACTGGGGGGCGTAGACCCTGAAGAGTCGTATCGGGCGGGAGATTCGGGTCAGCGCGTGGCTTGCAAACCGTGTCGTGCGAGAGATTTGAGTCAGCGCGTGGCATGCAAATCGTGTTGAACAGGATAGTTGGGGGGCGTAGACCCCGAAAAATCGTGGCGAACACGAGTTTTCGGGGGTTCGTTGTGCCAGGATGTCACGGGGAGCGAGTTTTTTGGGGGGCGTAGACCCCGTAATGTCCTGGCGAAGACGGTTTTCAGGTCAGCGCGTGGCAGAAACGCCCGGTCGCGCGGGAGATTTTGGCGGTGAATGCGCCAGGATGGCACGGTGGTCAGTGTGTTTGGGGTGTGGAGGCCCCGGTTTTGGGGTGGACGCCGGGAATCGGGGGCCTCGTCGGGGGGGAGGTTAGTCGGCGGGCGAGGTGTGGGGTTCGGGCAGAGCGTTGACGGGCGCGGGGAGGTCGTGGGCAGTGGGAGGATGGGGGGTGGGCAGGTCGGTCGCAAGGGTTGCGAGGGAGAGTGCCCGATAGGCCTCTCGGTAGCGCCGGCGCGCCTGATAGACCTGGCCGGCGAGTAGCGGGTAGAGGGGGGTGTGGGTGACGTCTGGGATGTTGTGAAGGTGGTCGAGCTGGCGTTGGGCGCCGCGGGCATCGCCGCTGACGGTGAGTGCGTAGGCGTGCAGGAGCCCGCGGCGTCCGTCGTAGCCCTGGCGGGGGGCGCGCTGCTGCTCGTAGAGTTCCTGGATCACTTGCTTTGCGCCCTGCGGTGAGCCGGCGCGTTGAGCGGCTTCCTGGTAGGGGTCGTCGCTGGCAGCGAAGGTCGCTTCGGCGGCCGGGGCGATGGGTAAGTGATCGGCGTCGAGGACGCCGATGAGTTCATCGAGCAGTGGGTCGCGGCCCCGGGCGTTGCGCAGGCCGGTTTCGTGGAGGATATCGCGTGCGAGGTCGGCTTTGCCGGCGCGCCAGGCGCCGCGCGCCAGGCGCGCGATCTGGTTCGGGGACCAGTCGGTGGGCCAGTTCTGAAGGTAGGGGCGGAGATCCCCGTAGATCTCTCCGCTGAAGTAGTGGCGAGCGAAAAAGAGTTCTCCGACGCTGTAGAAGATCAAGTCATGGGGGGCGTTGAACTCGAGCAGGCCGTTGTCGTCGGTGTTGAGTTCGCTGCCAGCGGCGAAGGCCTCGAGTTCGGCCTGGTTCATGAAGGCCAGCCCGTAGAGGTCCATCACGTCTTTGATGCCCACGCGCTGGAGTTCGGTGCGTACGGTGTCGATGGACCAGGCGCGTTCAAAGCCTTCGGGGGGAAAGGCCAGGGGGCGGTCGCTGCCCAGGAGGATCAGGTCGGTGCTCTTGGCCTTGGAGGAGAAGGCGTGGACGTGGGGAAAGGCGGCCAGGAAGGTGGCAAAGACGCGGCGCACGTTGTCGGGATGGAGTTCGTAGAGCTGGACCCACTGACCGTAGACGCCGCCGGGGTTGAGTTTCTGGCGGACGCGCTCGAAGTACTCGACGGTGAAGAGCGAGGAGACTCCGGCGATCCAGGGGTTGGAGGGTTCGGAGACGATCACGTCGTAGGTGCGGGGGGAGTACTCCAGGTAGTTGCGTCCATCGCTTTCGATGAGGACGTGCCGGGGGTCTTCGAGGGGGCGGTGGTTGACGTGTTCAAAGAAGCGGGAGGCCTCGATCATGGTGGCCTCGATTTCGACGACCTCCAGGCGTTTGAGGGGCCACTGGAGGCTGGCGCCGGCGGTCACGCCGCTGCCGAACCCGACCATGGCGGCTTCTTCCTGTCCGAGTGCGACATCCGCGAAGGCGCTGCGGGCGACAAAGGGCAGGAGTCCGACGAGGATCTGGGTGTCCATATCGGCACCGTCGCTGGCCTCAGGTTTGCCGTTGGCTTTGAGGGCCACGCCGCCTCCGCGTTTCTCCACGGAGGTCGTGGCGGTAAGGCCATCCTCATAATAGAGAATCTCGGGGGTGCTGCTCTCAAAGCTCTTCGGGGAATAGACCTCACGGGCCAGGTGGACTCGGAACATGCCGGCGCTGAGGCGAGCGCGGTCGATGGGAGGAGCGATATAGAAGAGGGAGGCGCCGGTGAGGAGGGCCAGGAGCATGGTGAGGGCGCGTCGGGGTTCAAAGCGTTGGCTCAACTCGATCGCGCAGAGCAGGGCGGCGACCGTGAGGTTGACGAGAATCATTGTGGCGATGGCGCGCTGCATTCCCAGCCAGGGCATGATGACAAAGCCCGCGGCGAAGCTGCCCACAATCGAGCCGGCGGTGTTGAAGGCGTAGGCCGCGCCGACTTCTTCACCGGTCTCTTCGATGCGAGCGTTGACCGCGCGCACGACCACCGGAAAGCTCATGCCCTGAAAAAGAGAGGGCAAGAAGACGACGAGGGCGACCAGTCCGAATTGATAGGCGTAGATCTCACCGACGCCGGAGATGGTGTCGCGTGCGCGGTCGTAGAGAAATGCCGGGATTCGGTCGAGGACGTAGAAGCCGACGGTGGCGCTGGCGGCGACCAGAGCCTGGAGCAGGGCCAGCAGGTAGATGGGGCGTTGGACGCGTTTTAGAAGAGGGGAGACAAGGACGCTGCCCAGGGCGATGGCGATGAGGATGGCGGTGAGGACGAGGGTAAAGGAGTAGGTCGAGCTCCCCAGGGTGATGACGTAGGCCCGGGTCCAGAGCACCTGATAGCTCATGGCGACCAGGCCTGTGAGTCCGAAGAGCGTCAGGGTAAGGCGCAGCGCCCATGTGGGGATCGGGCGGGC
The DNA here is from genome assembly GCF_003260125.1 of Lujinxingia litoralis. Taxonomy (NCBI): domain Bacteria; class Deltaproteobacteria; order Bradymonadales; family Lujinxingiaceae; genus Lujinxingia; species Lujinxingia litoralis. The sequence continues at coordinate 1,044,346 of NZ_QHKO01000001.1, read as the reverse complement.
CAGGGCGGTTCCGCCCTGGATCAGTGCCATGTCGTCTTCGCTGAGCTCGGCCTGAAGTTCGGGGTTTTCTTCGTGGGCTATGCTGCGCTCGAGTCTGCGGTAGCTCAGTAGCACGGCGGCTCCGAGCGCGAGGTTCACGCCCACGAAGATCAGGTTGGTCGTGTGCAGTCCGAACGCCGGCAGGAGGACAAAGCCGGCGAGGAAGGTGCCCAGGCAGGCTCCCAGGGTGTTGGCGCCGTAGAGGAGGCCGATGCTTCCGTGAAAGATGCGTTGACGGTCGGCCAGCCACTGGCTCACCAGAGGGAGGGTTGCGCCCATCAGGGTGGTAGGCAGGACCAGGATCACGAATACGGCGACGAAACGCAGCAGGCTGAAGAGGTAGAAGTCGCCCATAAAGCGCTCGAAGAGAGGCGCGTAGAGCGTGGGGAGGTAGGCCAGGAGCAGGGGAACCAGCAGGGCGTAGAGACCGATGGAGGCTTCGAGGATGCCGTAGATGCGCAGCGGGCTTTTGACCTGGCGAGCCAGGCGTCCGCCGAGGAGGCTGCCGATGGCGAGTCCGGCCATGAAGGCGGTGAGCAGGGTGCTGATCGCGAAGCTCGTGGTGCCGAAGACCTGTTGAAGCATGCGGGCCCAGATGACCTCGAAGACCAGGCTGCTGAACCCTGAGAAGAGAAAGAAGATAAAGACCAGGCGATGCACGAGCGCTCCTACGGAGACCGATGGGGTCGGGAGATGAACCCGGGGAGTTTAGCCGATGAGGCTCAAAGCGTTGAACTGTGAAATAGCGGGGCCGTATTGACGGTTTTGGAGGCGTACGCTAGGGAAAGTTGAGTACGTTGGTCGGAATTGTTCTGCATAAACACGACCTGAACTGTCGAGAATGTCGATGCGCCTTTCAAATCGAGCGATCTACGGATTGAGAGCCATCTTTGATCTGGCCTATCACAGCGCCGGTGAACCCACCCAGGTGCGTGAGATTGCCGAGCGTGCGCAGGTGCCGGTGCGCTTTCTTGAGCAGATTTTTTTGGATTTAAAGCGAGCCGGGCTGGTGGAGAGCAAGCGCGGGCCCCGCGGGGGCTATCGACTTGTCGTGGAGCCGGGGGCGCTGACCTTAGCGAAGGTTTTTGCGGCGCTGGAAGATCTGCCGGAGTTACCCGATGCGTTGGGAGATGCTTCGGAGGAGAGTGCCGCCCGAGTTCCGGATGTGGTTTGCCAGGAGATCTTTGGCAAAATGATCGATTTACTCAGCGAGGTGACCATCGCTGATCTGATCGAGCGAGGCGAAGAGCTGGGATTTTCCCGGCAGTGTTATCAGGGGTTCACCTATGTCATCTGAAGATGCGCGCTCGGAGCGAGAGGCGCCGGTGGTCGAACGAATGGACGAGCTGGTAGGCAATACGCCGCTGGTGCGTCTAAAGCAGGTGGGAGAGCCCGGCGGGGCCAGTGTCTACGTGAAGATGGAGCAGTTTAACCCCAGCGGGAGCCTGCGCGATCGCTACGTCGCCGAGATCCTGGAGCGGGGGATGGCTTCGGGAAATGTGGTGGAGGGCGACAGCGTGGCGGTGGCCGGGCTGGACGACTCCGCGGTGGCCGCGGCGCTCATCGGCGATGTGCTCGGCTTAAATACCCGGGTGTTTGCTCCGGAGGACTCCAGCCGCCGCCTTCTGGATCTGGTGTCGCGCTACGGAGCGCGGATCGAGTGGACGAGCGCCGAAGGTGGTTTGTCGGAGGCGATTGAGAAGGCGGCCGAATGGGCGCGCCAGGCTCCGGATCGCCTCTATGTCGATAGCTATCGCCGCGAGGCGGTGCGCGATGCGTATGCGGCGATGGCGAGCGAGGTGCTCAGCGCGCTGGAGGGGGCGCCTCTGGGGGCGTTCATCACCTCAATTTCCACCGGCGGCACCTTCCGACATGTGGCCCGAGAGCTGCGTGAGGGGTATCCCTCGCTGCGCATGGGGGGAGCAATTCTGGGAGAGTTGGAACTTCCGGAGTTCAAAGAGCATCGTTTTAACGAGCTCGCCCGCATCTCGATGGCTGAGGCCTTTGCGTTACGCGATGAGTTGGCCGCACGTGAGGGCATTCTGGTTGGTCCCAAAGGGGCCGCCTGTGTGGGCCTGGCCCTGAAACTCCAGAAGGAACTCGGGCCGAACGAGGTCATCGTGGCGCTGAATCCCGATAGCGGGCAGCGTTATCTGGGCTGGGAGCGCGAGCTTATCGGCGCAGCGCATGCCGAGTGAGGTCGAATTCGACCGTGGGATGCCCCCCGGGCGTCCCTGTGCCGAGAACACCCTGTTGAAATGAAACTACTTTCTTAACCCCCAAGAGTACGAAAAGGAGTCGTTATGACCGTCAGCATTCGCATTCCCACCCCGCTGCGTAAGTTCACCGAAGGACAGGAAACGGTATCGGTGGAAGCCAGCACCGTGGGGGAGGCGCTCACCCAACTGGCCGAGGCGCATCCGGGGCTCAAGAGCAAGATCTTTGGTAACGACGGGAGCGTGCGCCGCTTCGTCAATATCTTCGCCAACGAGGAAGATATTCGTTTTCAGGACAAGCTGGAGACGCCCCTGAGCCAGGGGGACACCGTTTCGATCGTGCCCGCGATTGCCGGTGGTTCAAAATGAGCGTCAACCCTGCATGGACCGGGCGTCCCGGAGCCAGGCGATCGCCGGTGCGGCGAGAGTCGCTGGTGGAGCTGGTGGGCAATACGCCGCTGGTGCGCCTGCGAAACGTGGCCGCGGATCTGCCCGAAGGGGTCGAGGTCTGGGTGAAGATGGAGAGCATGAATCCGGGCGGCTCGGTGAAGGATCGCCCGGCACGTCAGATCTTGCTCGACGCCTTTGAGCGCGGTGATCTGGGACACGGTCAGGTTCTGATCGACGCGACCAGCGGCAACACCGGCATCGCCTACGCGATGCTGGGTGCGGCCATGGGCGTAGAGGTGCATTTGGTGATGCCCGAGAATGTTTCGCCGCAGCGCAAACACATCGTCGAGACCTTCGGAGCGAAAATTATTTTCAGCGATCCGATGGACGGTAGCGATGGGGCGATTCGCCTGGTCCGTGAGCTGGTCGCCGAAGACACCAGCGGGAAGTATTTTTACGCCAATCAGTATGGCAACCCCTCCAACCCCCGGGCCCACGAGCTGACCACGGCTCCCGAAATCTGGGAGCAGACCGGTGGGCGAGTCACTCATTTTGTGGCGTGTACCGGCACGTCGGGCACGGTGATGGGGACGGGGCGCGGGCTCAAAGGGTTCAACGACCAGATTCAAGTCATCGGCTGCCAACCGGCCGACGCGTTTCACGGGCTTGAGGGGCTCAAGCATATGCCCAGCTCCATTAAGCCCGGGATCTACGATGAGTCGAAGCTCGATCGGTTGATGTGGATGGAGACCGAAGATGGCTGGGATATGGCCGAGCGCATGGCGGTTGAAGAAGGCATTGCCTGCGGAAACTCTGCCGGCGCCAGTGTGTTCGCGGCGCTGCAGGTTGCCCGGGAACTGGACGAAGGCGTGGTCGTGACGGTGATCTGCGACCATGCGGATCGCTATTTTGGAGAGTGACCCGATGAGCGCATCTTTGCATCGTGTGGACGAGCGCTGGACACCCGCGCTTCTGGCCGAGCTTAGCACGTGGGTCTCGGCGGCCTATCCAGAGGAGGGCTGTGGGTTGGTTCTTCAGAGTGAGGATGGGAGCTGGCGTTTTCATCCCTGTGAGAACGTTGCCGATCGCTATCACGCCCTTGATCCAGAGATGTACCCGCGCACGGCGCGCGATTTTTACATGATCGACCCGATGGAGTTCGTTCGCGTCGATGAGCGCGGGGAACACCTGGCGGCGATTGTGCACAGTCATCCCGATGTGGGGGACTATTTCAGCGCCGAAGATGTGGCGGCGGCGACCTTTCCTCGGGACAGCGAGGAGGAAGCGCTGGAGCCGATCTACCCCGACACCGACTATCTGGTCGTGTCGGTGCGGAAGGGGCAGGCCGATGGCGCCACGCTCTTTCGGTTTCTGGAGGAGCAGGGTGGGTTTGAAGGGGTGCGTCGTTTCGAGGCGCCGGAGCTTCACCGTGGGGAAGCAGCGCTCAAGGGCAGTGCGGAAGCGGTGAGCTGAGCTCCGGCTCCTCACTGGTTTCGCCGGCGAGGACCTGTAGTTCGCCACGTGCGATGGCGCGGGCGTAGACCGCTCCGCAGCGGGTGCGTGCGAGCTGCTCAGTGCAGCTACCGGCCGCCAATCCCAGCAGGTCGTGTCCGGAAGCGGTTTCCAACCCGCCTTGCGGATCGACCAGGCATGCAGAAAGCTCGGGAGAAGCCAGCGGCTGGCGCGTCGCGCAAAACGCGCGGCTTAGCGCCAGGTATTCACGCGTGGCGACGCAGATCGCGGAGCGTGTTGCAGGCGTCGGTTGAAGAGCGGCGGAAGTAGCGCTTAATGCAGAATCGATATGCCCGGAGAACGCCCGGAGAAGTTGGGCGTTGGTGACCTCGTGGCTCTCCCCTCGGGGAACTCCGTCGAGCATCGCGTCGGCGGGGTGGGCTCGCATCAAGCCGCTGGCGGGGTCGACCGACCACCAGCCAAAATGCTCGACGTCATCCAGGGGGACCGAGCGGGTTGGGGATAGGGTAACCCGTCCGTGGCGGCGGAGCTGATCGGTGATGCGCTCGTGGGTGCTGGTGTCCAGGGGCAAACGTTTAAGATTCTCCTGCGTACGCGCATCCAGCGTCGTCATGGGAATCTGGTGTGAGGTGGCGTGGCGGAAGATGCGTGCCACGGTCACGATCTGACGATTTCCGTAAGATTCGAGAAAGTCGGCGGTGAGCGTGTCGAGAAGCTGGCCATACATTCCGCCAAACGCCGCCGTAGCCACCGGGGGAACGTTGCCCAGCGGCGTCGCATCGACCCGGTCACCGGAGAGCTGAAGATCGACATAGAGTTGGTCGCCGCGTCTCAGCGTGGCCGTTACCACTGCGCGGGGTTCGGTTAGAAGAGGGTGCACGCCCAGCAGGCGGGCGTGGTGAGCCAGGGCCCGGTCGAGGTTTCGGATAAAGGCTGCGGGAAGTGCGGCGTTAAGTCGGTGGAGCAACGCATTGGAGGTTTCCAGCGCGTGAGTAGCGTCGGCGCCCGGCGGAGCTGTGGCCGCCAGTGAGTCACTCCACTGGATGAGCAATTCAGCCGACTCCGAGGTGGCCTGCGCGGCGCGGCGAGCGACCCAGGCGTCCGAGGACCACCCGGGGATGATCGTGACGCCGAAGTGCTGCTGGTCGAAGGTAAAGATGTCGACGTCTTGCGAGCTGCGGTAGAGCGTCTGCGTCCAACGTCGTTCTCGATCGCCAAAGCGCAGTCGAAAGACCAGCTCCAGCGACTCCAGAGCCTCCACGGGAATCGATTGTCCGCGGGTCGTCTGCTCTCCAACCGCCAGCACCGGGACTCGCCCGCGGTTGCGAGTAGGGTCCGGTTCAAAGGCCAGGCTCAAGGTTCGGTAGGCATAGCGGGGCAGGGGGCCGGAGACGGTCAGATGCGAGATGCGCTGAGTGTCGTTGAGTCGGCCGACCAGCTCAATGTCGAAGGAGGTTTCAAAGTGGGCGGGAAGTTTCTCGGAGTGCTCCTGAGCTCGCGCCGGAGTCATGCCGACCAGCGGGGCGGCGACCGGATCGACGGGAATGTACGCGCCTTGAAAGCGTGTCTCGACCCAGATGTGGTCTCTGAGCTGCGCCACCAGCCCCGGGTCGAGGGTCGCGGCTGCGAGCTTGGGGAGAGCGCTGCCGCTTCGGAGGTGGGCCGTTCCGGCGGCGCGTTGCAGGACTTCGGTGGCGTCGGCGGCGTGGAGTCGACCGCTGGCAAAGCGTGTGGGATGACCCGCCTGGCGCAGGAGTGCTTCGGTGAGAAGGGCTTGATCGACGGCATTTCCCGCTCCGGCGATCAACGTGCCCTGCACGCCGCGCAGCGCACCCGCGTAGGGCTCAAAAGCGATGGTGTCGCGAACCCAGCGATAGATGTTGCCCGGGGTATGAGGGCGGGGGATTTGGCGCAGCACTTCTTCAGGGCTCAGCGGCTGCGATGCATCGGCGCTTTTGGCCAGCGCCTGCCCTCGTTCCTGGAACTCTTTGCCCTGACGCTGAAACGCTCGGGCGTCGGTATCGCTCAGCGCGGGCACGTCTGGGGCGGTGGCAGGCGTCTGGTCGGCCTGCTGAGCGCTGGCGGGAGGTGCGTTGAAGAGCAGCGCAGTGGAGCAGAGCAGGAGCGCGCCCCACATTCCGATACCACCAAGATGTCGACCCATTCGCATCACCTGCCTCCCGTAGTCACGTTGGCCTAATGAGGCCACGCTAGCAGCCTCGGCAAGCCCGCGCAAAGATTCAGGTGGTCAAGGGTGCGACATTTACTCCAGGGGTACTGCCACCGGCTGTCCATGACGGTCCAGATCAACGCGGGCCATGGCGGTGGTCGGGTCGTGTTCGAAGATCAAAATCCAGCCTTCGCGTTGTGCGTGATAGAGAATTTCGCGCTTTTCTTCGACGGTTTTCAGCGGCTGAAGATCGTATCCCATCACGTAGGGATCGCGCAGATGAGAGGCCGTGGGGATGAGGTCGGCGACGAAGGCGTAGGTCTGGCCAGCGGCGTTGAACTTGACGACTTGCATTCCGAAGGTGTGGCCGTGGACGGGGAGTACTTCGATGCCGTCGAAGAGCTCGCTGATGCCGTCGACGAGGTGAAGTGGCGGTGCGTCGGGGGCGTCGAAGAGGTCGAAGTCTTCCACGCGGTAGCTTCCTGCGTCGCGGGCGCTCGGGCTGTGTGCCCAGCTCCAGTTGCGACGCTGGACCCAGTGCCGGGCGTTGGGGAAGGTCGGGCGCAGGACGCCCTCGGCGTCGGGAGTGCGCAGCCCGCCGGCGTGGTCAAAGTGCAGATGCGTCAAGATCACGTCATCGACATCCTCCGGGGTGAGGTTTTGCGCGGCCAGGGCCTGTCGCAGGCCAGCGTCCTGGGCATCGATCTTATAGATGCCTCGTTCCTTCTCGCTCCAGCGCGTGCCCATGCCGGTATCGATCAAGGTGACGCGATCGGGATCCCGAATCAGCAAACATCGGGCGCTCATCGCGATGCGGTTGTTCTCATCCGGCGGGTTTGTTCTTGCCCAGAGGGGGCGAGGGATGATGCCGAACATCGCGCCTCCATCCAGACCGAAATGGGATTCTTCCAGGGCGATGATCTGGCGCTCGGGATTGCTCATAGAGGGGCTCCGTGTGGGGGAATATGGGCGAGGTTCAGCTGCTGTGCGGTGGGGCGAAGAGTGCTCGGAAGTGCGAGGGTTCGCCGTCGATGGGGAGCAGGCGGGCGGGGCGTGTGGCGGTGGGATCCAACCAGTGGAGTCCCAACTCGCTGAAGAGCCGGCGAGGTTGAAGTTGAGCCTGGTCGCGGACGAGGCGACGAAACTCGGAGGTCGGGGCCGGGGAGAGATCGATGCTGATCTCCCGAAACGCGCGTTCCAGCAGGGCTGTGTCATAGGACCGGGCCGGGGCGCGCAGGTGGGGCTTTAGTAGCTGCACCAACCAGTCTTCCAGCTCGATCTCTCCCCGGCTGGCCAGGTGGAGTGCGAGATCCAGGCGCAGCGCGATGAGCACGCCGCGATCGTAGGGGAAACGCTCCTGGTCGAGGGCGTCGGCCGGGGCACCGTGCGCCAGGGGGTTCTGGGTGTAGTGCTGCGCGGCGCTGGCCAGCTCACGGAGCGCGTCGCGCTGGTCAATGAGCCCCTGACGGGCCAGGGTTTTGAGCGCCAGGTAGTGGGTTAGCCCCTCCTTGAACCAGCGCGTCTCAATGTCGGCCGAAGGCGCGGGGACAAGCTCATGGCCGTTCCACATATGGAGAGCCTCGTGGGCGATGAGCAAGAGCAGCTCCGCGCCCGGGCGTTGGTGACGGGGAACCTGCACCACAAACCCGCCCCGGCGGCCCATGCCCTGGAGGGTGCCTGAGTGTTCGGAATCGACGCTCTCAAGGACCGCCGCCACCGCGCTCTGATAGACGCCGAAGCGTTGGATGTACGCGCTGAGTAACGAGCGTGTGTCGTCGGCGACGCTCCCGACATCAAAGCGCAACGTCGGCGACTGAAGCACTTTGAGATCCCCGTTGGGGAGGGCACGAGAGGCAGACGTCAGCTCGCTGCCGGCCAGGATAAAGGCGTCGCGCAACGTACGGACATCCTCCGCAATGAAACCGGTGATACTCCCGGGCTGGTGGGCGCTGGGGAGGGTCGCGCTGTGTTGATGCCAGGTTGCTCCGACCTGCCAGCCCTGTGGGGCACGCACTTCTACCGGAATGTCGCGAACCTGACGGGCGAGCCCTTCGCTGGGGAGCACAAAGATGGTGGGAGCGTAGGCGAACACCTGGGTGTGTCCGCGGGTGGGGTGAAAGCGCGAGGCGCTTCGGTCCGGAGGCGCGGTACGTACTCGGTAGCTCAGCTCCATCCAGGCAACGTCGCCACACTGTACGTCGACACGGCCAACCTCGCGGTCCAGATGCATGGGCAGGGAGCCCGCCGGACCGCGTGCCTCATCGAGTGTGACCTGGGCATCGAAGGTGGTCTGTCCGGCCCAGGGGCCGGGCAAAAAGAAGGTCGCTTCGGAGGGAGGAGCGTTCAGTCGTAGGCGAATCCGAACCTCGGGCTCTCTCAAATCCACCTGGTACCAGAGTGCCCCGCGGCGCGTTGTGGCGGGTACGTATGAGGTGGGGGGCTGGGGGGGATGAGGGCCACCGACGAACACATCGGGAGTGGCGAGGGGACCGGTCACCGGCGGGGTGGTGCACCCGGCGGTCAGCACGTAACACATCGCAACGAACGCCAGTATTCGTCGGGCTCTGCGGGCCATTGAAGCGGCGGCGACACTGGCTTGCCGGGGGGGGGAAAGCGTGGTTATATAAGGCGCGTTTTCGCCCTCCCCGCGCACACCCGCAAGGCAGGCCTGCCGTAGACCGGCGGCTTGCCGGGGGCGATGAATTCGAAGCTGAGCGGGTTGATTGAGCACGTAGCCTGCACCAGACTTAGGACCGTGACCGGAGCCGATGGCGAAGATGTACCATATATTGATCGTCGACGAAGAGGAACATCTGCTGTGGGCGCTGGAGCGCAACCTCTTCCCGCAGCGTCAGGACATCATCGTGCATACCGCTCGCTCCGGCGAAGACGGACTGCGCATTCTGGATCAACAGCCGATCGATCTTCTGATCTCGGACATCAAAATGCCCGGGGCCGTGGATGGTTTTCAGCTGATCTTGCGCGCCAAAGAGATGGCCCCGGATGCTCGGGTGATGATCATCACGGCCTTTGGCACCCATCGCATCCAGAACTTTGCCGAGCGCATCGGCATCAGCCATTACATCGAGAAGCCCTTTACGGTCGATGAGGTGCGGGACGCGATCCTGGAGATCCTCAACGAAAAGGAAGGGTTTCAGGGCGTGCTCAGCGATCTCGAGCTCACCGATATCATTCAGATGCTCTGCCTTGCCAAGCGCACGGCACTTCTTCACCTGAAGCACCGCGACCATCGCGGGCGCATCGTCTTTGATCATGGTGAGGTGACGCACGCCGAGTTTGATGGTGAGGTGGGGCCGGAGGCGGTCTACGAGATGTTGGCGCTGCGTCAGGGCGACATCTTTATGCAGTCGGACTTCGAGCCTATGGCGCCGACGATCGACATGGGGTGGCAGGATCTTTTGCTTGAGGGGGTGCGTCGCACCGACGAGCGGCGCTTTGAGGAGGAGCAGCAGATCGGACCGTCGATTGGCGGGGCAGTCTCCGGCAATGTGGAGCCGGTGCTCGACCTGGATGATGAGGACTTCACCCCGGGGCGTACGCTTACGCCGATGGGCGGCGGCGCCGAGACGGTCTTTTCTTCGAGTTTTGAGACCGAGCCCAGCCAGCCCGGGTTGGCCGACAGTTCCTCAAGTGCGGCGTTGCTCTTCTCGCAGGCCGAACTCGACGAGATGGCCGCGGCCTCGGAAGACGTCCTGGAGACGGCCGAGCCACTGGCGTCTGGTGGTATCGAGGAACTCTCGGAGGTGGAGCTTGGCCCGGTGATGTCGCAGAGCGACTTTCCTGGCGAGCGCAAGCGTCGCAAAACCTCTCCGGGCATGTCGGCGGTGTCGGCGCAGGTGGTCGTGACCGAGGAAAGCGGGGAGTTTGAGCTCTTTGCTGCTCCCGCGCTCAACGGCCGTCATGTGGATGAAGAACTCGCAACGTCGGTGCCGGAGTTGTCCCCGGCAGAGGGCGAGTCGCATCCGCTCCTTGAAGACTTTGTCCGTGAGTGCCCGGGGCTTCGCGCGACGGGGTTGGTCGATGCAAAGTCGGGGCAGCCCCTGGAGTTTTTAGCGCTCCGCGGGGACCGCTCCTTTGAAGAGTCTGAACTCTCGATGAGAATGGCCGAGGTGTTCCGTCGCGCCCATCGTTCGGTGCAGGCTCTTCACGCCGACGATGCGCTCGAAGAGATGCAGATGGCCATGGCCGGCGACTATGTGCTGATTCGGGCGCTTCGCGGCACGCCTTTCGTGCACCTGGCGGTGATTGAGCGCGAGGCCAGTCTGGGAATCGCGCTGGTGCTGATGCGTCAGCTTGGACGACGTCTCGCTGAGTCCAACCTCTTGCCAGGCGCCTGAGCGCCTCCCTTTTTCGGAGAACACCTCCATGACGTCTTCGCTTTACGATCTGCTCAATGAGATCACCGGCGAGCTCCCGGGTTGCTTGCATACCAGCGTGATCGATCGGGAGACGGGCCTCTCGCTGGCGTCGGTCTCTCAGGGAGACCCGCTGGAAACCGCGGGGGCCGATGCCTTTCACAGTGATCTCTTTCGCACCACCGGGGTGTTACTGGAGGGGCTTCCGCTGGGGAATGAGGCGGACAGCCTGGTGCTGAGCAGTCAGCGGGCGACCTTCGTGTCGGTTCCCCTGGCCGAGATGAACTACCTGTGGCTGGTGGTCACCGAGCGACGCATGACCGTGGGTTTTACCCAGGCGCTGATGCGTAAACATCAGGGCCGGCTGGAGACCAGCGTGCGCGAGCTCCTGCAGTAACAGCAAGTCGAGGGGCGCCGGGAGGGAGGGGGAGGCTGGCAGCGGCCCTTCGGGCCGCGCCTGCTCTTAGTACGAACGGAAAAGTTGGGAGGTCGTGGTCACCGGCAAGAGCAGGGTGACCCGGGTGCCTTTGCGGGGTTCGCTCTCAAAGCGCCACTGACCGCCGGCGTCGCGTAGGGCTTCGCGCGCGTGCGCCAGGCCCATGCCCAGGTGCCCGGGCCGCGTGGTGAAGAAGGGATCTTCGGCCCGCTTGCGTACCCGTTCGTTCATACCTTCGCCCTCATCCTGGATCACGATATGGGCAAAGCCCTCGTCGAGCTCATCGATGAGGACCCGGACTTTTTTGCCATGTTTTGAGGCATCAATCGCGTTTTCGACCACCGGCAGCACGATGCGCTCAATGGAGGAGGCCGCGATCAGTGTGCCCACATCGACGTTGCTTACCTCGCAGCGCACGTCGACTTCTCGGCTGCCCCAGGTGCTGATGACGGCTTCGAGATCCGCCAGCCGGACCGGCTGATCTTTGTAATCGGTATGCGTCTGCACATCCGGGATACCTGTGATCACGCGGTTTAACGCCGACTTCAACTCCTCAACCGCGGACATCATGCGGGGCGCCAGCTGCTCGCCCAACTCCGGGGCATCACGCAGCGTTTCGGAGAGGAGCTGCACCGTGGCTAAGCGGTTTTTGAAATGGGCGGAGAGCGAGTTCTGAACGTCTTTTAAGATCTCGCGACGCAGCCGCCGGTAGTCCCAGTCATGGGTCTGGGTGATTGCGGTCTCATCGACAATGTAGAAGGCCACGCTGGAAGGCATGTACGCGTCGACTTGCCAGTAGCGAAAGCTGCGGCGGTTTCCGAAGAGTCCCTCGACCTTAACGTGCGTCTCGGTGGCGCCGTATGGGTGGCGAAAGATTCGGGTCACCGACAGAAAAGGGGCCTGGGTCGGATCGAAGAGATGATAGATCGAGGGGGCGTCCCGCTGGTCGAGGTAAAGCGCCTGTTTGAAGAAGTCAGGCGCCTCCAAGATCGTGCCGTCGTCAGCCAGCACCAGGCGGCCACCGGGGCGAGAGAGGGCAGGGGCGTTGGGATCTTGGCTCATGCGGGGGAGTCCATCAAAGGTACGTCGCGAATCGGAAAAGGCTCAGTAGCGCCAGGTCAGCCCGGCGCTCAAAATTTGAAACGATGCGTTCCAGGTCCCCTCGTTCTGCGGGTTGCCTGGCGGGGTGCCCGGCTCCTCGCAGGACGAGTGGTCGAAGTCCGGACCGGCACATTGACTCATCGGGATCGGGTTATAGATCGCTCCCTGGCTGACCCGGCGTGAAGGAGAGAAGATGTGCATGTAGCCCAGCTCCAACTCCAGGTTGGCCGGCAGGTGCACGGTGGCACCGGCGCTTAACCCGTAGCGCTCCCAGCTCACAAAGTCCACGGTCGTGTGTGCGTTGCGCTGCGCTGGCGTTTCCATCATCGCGCCACCGTGAGCGCTAAGGAAGCGATTGACCCCGTAGCTTCCGCCCAGGCGCAGGCTGTAGGCATCCTGATAGTTTTTAACCTGATAGATGGGATAGATCGGGATCACCGGCGGGTTGCCCTCCTCATCGGGGGGCACATCGGCCAGCTCGATATCTCCCTCCATCTCAATCTTAAAGTAGTCCACCAGCGACCAGTTCTCCCAGACGGCGTTGACCTCCAGGTCGAAGCGCGGCATGGCCGGGTCGGCCGGATGTTCTCCCAACTCCACACCCCACCCCAGGCGCAGTGAGCCGGCCTGCCAGGTGGAGAAGGTCATGGCCTCGTCAGTGAGGTAGGCACCGGTGGACGTCAGGAAATCCGGCAGCGCGACCGAGGCTTTGCCCTTTGTCTCCCAGTGAATCGGCGGTCGATAGGATGCGGCCAGGCGCATCGGGCCGTCCTGATAGGCTATGCCGAGGATGCCACTGGGGCGCCAGGCACGCAGCTCTTCGGCCTGGAAGTAGGCTTCGGCGCGAGGGTCCTCCTGCCAGGGGGGGGCCACATTGGGGTCGCTCTCCACGGCGATGCTGAAGCTGGTGTCCTGGTAGGCGGCGATGGCGGTGAGGCCGATGGCCAGGGAGCGATCTTCTCCCAGGTCAAACTCATAGCCCGCGCCCAGACTGAAGTAGGCCAGAAAGAGATTTTCTCCGACCAGCATCCCGCGGGCCGGACTTTCGGGATCGACGTTACATTCGCCATCTTCGCGGGTGCCGTAGCAGGGCGTTCCGTAGGCGCTTGGCCCAAACGCACCCAGGGCCAGCGCGAAGTTCTCCGGCCCCACGTCAAAGCTCGCGGTCACAAAGGGCGCCGGGAAAAAGCCGCCCTGATTCTCGACCCGGTCAAAGCTCACCCGCCGGGTCTCGTTTCGGCCGCGCAAAATGAGGTCATCGCGCTCAAACCCGAGGTTCAGTCGAGTCGCGTTGGTGTTGAACAGGATCTGGTGGCCGCGCGCTCGCGGCAGGAGCGCCGGGTTAAAATAGAGCGCCGAGGCATCCGCCTTATTCACCGCGCCCGTGCCTCCGCGGGCGAGCGAGCGCGCGGTGTTTTCTCCGACTTCAAACCCGGCGGCCATCGCCGAGGAGCTTCCGGCAAGCGCGCAGGCCATGACCAGCGTCGACGCCCACAGACGTCGAAGTTCAACAACAAACATCATGACTCCAACCAGGAGGTGCTTCAGTGCGTGGGCTCGGGCTCGGTGTGTTCGGCTTCACTGGCCTCGGAGGCCTCCGAAGGTTCCGACGACTCCGAGAGTTCCGCATCTTGGGGAGAGGATTCTCCGGCATCTTCTGCCACGTGGGTTGCGTGCTCGGCGAGGCTCCCATCGGAAGCGGCGGAAGCCGAGGCTCCCTCGGATTCGCCAGCGTCTTCGGCCTGAACGTACGCGAGGGGCTTGGTGAAGATACCGGTGGTCTCCCGATCGAAATCCTCGAGTTCGTCGTCCGAGGGGGCGTGAAATACCCCGGTGGGTTGATCGTCGACGGGCGTGTATGCCTGGTGTTGCCAGCGGTGGACCGTGTCGACCAGGTGCTCGATGTAGCGGTCCCGTTCGGAGAGCTCGTCGCGGGTGCGCACGAAGAGCTCTTCCATGTCGGCACGGACCTGCTGGTAGAGGTAGGTCATCTGCTCCAGCTGCTCGTGAATTTGATCGAGGCTGCGCTGGTGCGTGGCCTGCTCCCGAGCGGTTTGCTGACCGAAATCGTAAGGCTGAGGGGGATCAAAACCGGGGCGTCGACTCCGCTTCTCCAGCGCCCAGTGGTTGAGTGCCTGGTATTGTGTGGTCTGCTCCCGCTCGGAGAACCCTCCGCCGGATTCGACCACGTCTCCAAAGCCCGGGTTGCGCTGGGAGGGGTGCTGGCGAATCTGCAGGTCCGAGATCAGACTGTGCAAGCGCTCCACCAACCCGGCGTAGGGCATGCGAACTTCGCGCAGCGTCGGCGGTGGCATATGGGCGTCACCGCAGAAGAGCATCTCCACGTTGGAGGTCTCTCCCTCGTGCTCCCAGAGGTGTTCGTTGATGCCCAGCCAACGCCCGGGGCGTTGGTCGGTATGCTCGGCGCTCTCCTCGCGAGGGGCTTCTCCCACCCACAGGCCGCTTTCGTCGGGAGCTTCGGCTTTCTTGCGCATGGCGTAGGGACGCTGCCCACTGCCCTCGCGTTCGTAGTTGTAGTCGAAGACGTAACTGTAGCGCGGCTGCTGAAGCACCGAGACGACCGTCTCAAAGTTCTCGTTGAGGTTGCCGATCTGGGGCACCCGGTCGTCGCTGCGGTTGATCTCCACGGTTTCGGCGTTGTCGGTGTAGCCGTAACGCGGCAGCAGGCTCTCGACCCCCTCGATGTTGCGGCGCTCGATGGCGCAGACATACTCCCCGCCGGGCTTGAGTACCCGTTTAATCTCCGCCAGCAGGTTGAGATCGGTGACCGGGGAGGTGGGGTCTAGGCAGAGCACCATGTCGAAGGTCTGGTCGGGAAAGCCCAGCTCTTCCCAGAACATCACATGAAAGTCGAGTCCCTGCTTGGCGTGCTTGACGCGCGCCAGCTCCAGGACTGCCGGTCGGTGATCGATCGCATCGACGTGTTCCGCGCCCAGTTCCAGAAGCAAGGAGGAGCCGATGCCGGTGCCACAGCCAATATCAAGCACGCGTTTGCCATCAAGGCGTCCGGAGAGCAACGCGTAGCGTGGGAGCAGGCTGTGCCACTCGCCGTCGAGGGTATGAATGCCAAAGTAACGAGTCATAGGACCTGCCCGCCAGGTGAGTGAAAAAGTCGGTTGCCGCTGCGCCGGGAGTATAGAGGAGGTCTTTCAACCGACGCAACACAGCGGGGGCGGGCAGGGAGGGATTAAAATCGCAGACCCCATTCGGCGCGATAGCGCAACCAGCGATAGGTGAGCCAGGCGGTCAACGGGACTCCGGCGTACAGAAACGACGCCGAGAGCAGCGCGCTGAGCGCAACCGTGGTCGTGGCGGAGCCCAGAGCCATGTAGCCTTTGGAGCGGGCGTTTTGTTTGGTCATTTCAGTGCGTCGCATGATGGCGTACCTCGTGCGCAGAACAGCTTAATTCGATGAAGTCGTCAGATATCCAGCAGAGGGCCTGATGGCAGCCCCTCATGGCCTAGCGCCAGGAACAACCTTAAACACCTTTGCGTTCATGAGGATTCCTGTCGGTCCAGATTGACGGCCCGGAGCGCTTCGGGCATCACAGGGCGGCGCCAGCGCCGCGGGGGTGCCGGTAAGATATGACGTAACGCGAAGGTCTCAGGAGTACGACGATGGTCATGGAGAAGATGGCGGTAAAGATGTTGGAGCGGCTGCCCAAGAACCTGGTCAGCCGGGCCTTTGGTGTGGTTAGCGATGTGGAACTGCCCCGGCCCGTCCAACAGGTGGTCAATCGCTCCTTCGCTGAGCTGGCCGGTATCAATATGGCCGAGGGGGAGCATGGCCCCGGGCAGTACGATAGCCTCAATGCCTACTTTACCCGGCGTCTGCGTGCGGGGGCGCGCCATATCGAAAGTGATCAGCCCGATACCCTGGTAAGCCCGGTCGATGGCAGGATTGGCGCCTTTGGAAACATCAACGCCGGTACCTTGCTTCAGGCCAAGGGGCGCACTTATCGTCTGCTCGACCTGGTCGACAGCGCCGAACGGGCCGAAGCCTTTGACGGCGGATCGTTTATGACGATCTACCTCTCGCCACGGGACTACCACCGCATTCACGCGCCGGTGGCCGGTCAGGTCGATGAGGTGAGCTACATCCCGGGGTACCTGTTCCCGGTGAATCCTTTTGCGGTGCGCAATATTGATGAGCTCTTTGCGGTCAACGAGCGCCTGATCAGTTACCTGGAGACCGAAAAGCTCGGTCGCATCGGTGTCGTGAAGGTTGGCGCGACCTGCGTGGGGCGCATCGGGCTGGCGTTCGACGGGTTTGAAACCAACGGGACCTTCCGTCGGCGAGAGGACTTTACCCCACGGGAGGAACTTCATGTGGATCACGGTGATGAACTCGGGGTGTTCAACCTGGGCTCCACGGTGATTTTACTGATCAGCGAGCCGGATTTCCGCTTCCGCGAAGATCTGCGTTTTGGCGACGTGGTCCGCCTGGGGCAGTCGCTCGGGGCTCTGAAAGGATAAGCAGGGGAGCCGGTCGACGCCGGGTGGCGAGTCAGGCACTTGTGAGCGTCCCCCCCCTGCGTTACACTCGCGGAGCGTAAACACCCGGTGAAATATCACGCGCCAGGCCAGCGCGTCGCGGCCTCCAAAGCGCTCCGAAAGAGCGGGGCGCTGGTCGACCTTTCCAGGGGCTATTCTGCACCCGACCGGGGCAGCGAGGAGTTTGAATTCGTGCCAAATTCTGCGGATAAGACCCCCGAGATCGGGCCGAACCTCGAAGAGGAGAGCGATGTGATCGAGTTGACCGAAGAGGTCAATAAGATCGCGCCGCGTCGCGGACCAGCGCCAGAACTCGATGCATTGAGTCTCGAAATGCCCGAGTTTCGGGTGCCGGAGAGCTCTCCCGATGATGATGACGATGCGGTGACCACGCGCGTCGACGGGAGTATCCTGGACGCTCAAGCCGGCTATGATCGCCAGGAAATGGTCAAAACCATTTCCATGGCTCCCGTGCGGCGTGAAGACCTTGAGGCACTCGCCCCGCGGCGTGCTCCGGAGCTTGATCATAATCTCAGTGATGCGCGCTTTGCGCCCGACATCGTTACCGCGCCCCCACGAGTGCTGATTAAGCGCTGGAACGACGGCCTGCCACTGGCTGCGCTCAAGCTGATCGGTCCTCCTCCGCCCGGATCGCCTCCACCGGTGGCGGCCGCCGCGCTTTCCTCTCCGCCGGCTGGTGCAATCCCGCCGGCGCCCGAGCCCCCGTCGCTCGAAGAAGAAAGCGATGTTCTGGAACTCGACGAGATCGAACCGATCAGCGAGCCCCCACCGACTCGTCCGCCCGCCAGCGCGCCGGCTACCCCGCCCCCGGTAGAGAGTGCTTCAGTCGAGACCTCTTCGGTGGAACAGGAGGTGCCGGAGGATGAGATCCCCTTTGTGCCCCTGGTGCCCGAGGGAGAAGCAAAGGCGCCTCCTGTTACGCTGGAGAGCGAAGCCCGGGCTCCGGCGGTGGCCGGTGGCGGTGACCCCGAGCTGCAGGGGCTGGTCAAGGAGCTTCTCGAAGAGAAAAAGACCAAGAATGCCGGCCCGCGTACGCGTCGCCTTCGCCCGAGGGACGTGTGGTTCCAGGAGGTCTTTTCCGAGGAGTACCTGCGCACGATCCCGAAGTCGATCGGTAAGCGTACCGGCCAGGAAGTCGATTTCATCCGCAAGAGCCTCAAGCTCAAAAAGGGCTCACGCATTCTGGATTTAGCCTGTGGATTTGGTCGTCACGCCATCGAGCTGGCAGAGCAGGGCTACGAGATGGTGGGCATCGACCTCTCCATGCCGCTGTTGCAAAAAGCGCTTGGCGATGCCAAGCGCCGCTCTGCCAATGTGAAGTTCATTCACGGCGATATGCGTGAATTGAACTTTAGCGAGGTCTTTGATGGCTGCTACCTCTGGGATACGTCGGTCGGTTATTTCGACGATCGCACCAACCTGAGGGTCTTTCAGGGGATTCAGCGCGCGCTCAAGCCGGGTGGTCGCATTGTGATCGATGTGATCAACCGCGATTACGTGGTGCGTGAGACGCCCACGCGCCTCTGGTGGGAGGGAGAGGGATGTATCTTTTTGGAGGAGAGCGAGTTCGATTTTCAGACGAGCACGCTTCACGCCAAGCGCTCCTTTATCTACGAAGATAACTCCCCTCCGCTGGAGCAAAACAGCTACATCCGACTCTACAATGTTCATGAGCTGCGCCAGATGTTGCATGTGGCCGGGTTTCAGATTCTGGAGATCAGTGGCGAGCGCTTCCACAAGGGCTATTTCCTCGGGGCGTCGAGTCGTCGAGTGATCGTGTTGGCGGAGAAACGCGTTCGTAAAGAGCCCGCCTAACCTGTCCATGCTTCGACGGCCCGTCTGAACTCGGGCGAAGCATGCAAGGAAAGAAAAAGCGGCCCCTCCGATGATTCGGAGGGGCCGCTTTTTTAGTGGATGATGCCTCGGGCTCCTTGTGTGGCGCGATGAGAGCCACCGGTCCACACAAGGGGGAAGCTTAGTTCTGCGGTACTTCGTGTTCGCCGACGGCCTTGAGCTCGATCAGGCCGTTCTCCGAGGACACAAAGCCATCCGCCATCAGCTGGTAGGTGCCTTTAAACTCATAGGACTCGCCGGCTTTGAGGCGAATCTTTTTGAGAAAGTCGTTGGTGTAGCCTACCGCCATCAGCTCGTGGCGCGCGTCGGCGTCGTCGCGGATCATCAGGTGGGGTTGCGGACAGAACTCTCCGCGTTTTTTAGCGCGCCCGGGATCGCAATCGCCCTTGATCTCAGTGACGACCGCCCGCACGACGACGTCCTGATCCAGGTAGCGCTCGCGATACCCGACAAGGCCTTCCACTCGCAGGGTGTCGTCGTCGTTCTTCTCGCGAATCTCGAACGCACTCGCCGGAGGAGGCGCCGGCAAATCCACCACGGCCGGCGGGAGATTCTCATCGACCGGAAATTCCTCGGTAGGTACCGAAGGAGCGTCGGGCTGACAGGCGCTCCCCCAAAGGAGAGCGCTGGAGAGCAGGAGGGCGGTGATCGATGGGCGCATGCTCGGACCTCTTCGCGACGAATGACGTTATTTTCGGGCGGGCTCGGCGGTTACGTTGTGGTCCTCCCAGACCTGCCCGTTGAGGGCCGCGACTACGTCGCGGAAGTACTCCCGGCGCACGTGAACGAAGGAGTAGGTGTTCTCGATCTGAAGCTCACCGAAGTCCTCCGGGTCCATGCCCGACATGTAGCATAGCATGGTGATCAGGTCTTGATCAGAGCCGAAGGTGGTGCTGCCCAGGTTCAGATACATCTTTCGGGTATCGGAGGGGGCAGCAGCTTTCGGTGCCGCCACCGCCGCTGGCGGAGCAGCCGGGAGGGCAGTCGTGCTCTCGGCGCTCGCCGCGCGAGAGCGACGGCGGCTACGCTGGCGGCGAGGACGCGGGGCCTCTTCTTCGGCAGGCTCGGGCTCGGGTGCGACTTTTTCTGCGGTCTTCTCTTCGACCTTCTCGGGAGCTTCCACCGTCTCGGGCGCCGCAGACGACGCGCGGCTGCCTCGGGAACGACGACGTGCGCCGCGACGACGGCGACGGCGGCCTCTGGAGCCTTCGTCTTCGGAGGTTTCCGGCGCGGGCTCGGCGGTCACCACCGGCTTCTCGGGCTCTTCCGTGGGTTCCTTCGCTTCGGCCTTTTGGGGCTTCTCCGGCGTGGCTTCAACCTTCTTCTCGGCCGGCGCTTCAGGCTTCTTGGGGGTTACGACAGGCTCTTCGGGAGCCTTAGCGGCCGGCGGCTCAACCATCGGGGCCTCCTGAGCCTCAATGGCTTCTGCCTGCTGGGAGACCGGCGCGATTCGCTCGACGATTTCGACCTCTGCCGGCGCAGCGACAGGCTGGCCCTGCTGGGCGCGCTCGGCGATGGCGAGCAGCCGGGCGATGGTGCGGACCGGGTCGAGTTCGCCCTCTTCCTGGCTCTCGTGGAGGAGCAACTCGGCGATGCCCATATGCGCCCCGTAGGGCAGATCGGTGTGCTCGGAGAGCGTGTTGGCAATGCGCGTAAGCCCACGGCGCTGGCGAGCTTTCATGATCTCGACCGGCGTTGGCAGGCTCTGCTCTTGGAGATCGACGGCGTACATCTTGCGCACCTGGAAGAAGGTCGCGACCTCATTGGGAGCGATCAGGCTGATGGCCTTGCCCTTCTTGCCGGCACGACCGGTACGACCGGTGCGGTGAATGTAGACTTCTGCGGAGTCCGGGAGCACGAAGTTGATCACGTGGCTAAGATCGGAGATGTCGATCCCGCGGGCGGCCACGTCGGTGGCCACGATGTAGTCAATCTTACCCTGGCGCAGGGCAGCCAGGGTCTTCTCGCGTTCCTTCTGCGGGAGATCACCGTTGAGGACCTCGGCCCGGTAGCCGTGGCGCTTCAAAAACGAGGTCACCATGAAGGTGTCGTCTTTGGTGTTGGCAAAGATGATCGCGCTATCGGGTTCCTCGTACTCCAGAACCTTGAGCAGGTCGCGGGGGCGGCCCACACCGCGTACCGGGTAGTAGGAGTGGGCGACGTCGACCGAGGCCACCGAGTCCGAAGAGAGAAGGACATTCTCCGGGTAGAAGAGCGTTTTGTTGCCCAGGGCTTTAATCTCATCGGTGATCGTGGCCGAAAAGAGCAGGCTCTGACGCTCCTCGGGCAAAAAGGCCATGATAGCTTCGATGTCATCACGAAAGCCCATGGAGAGCATTTCGTCGGCCTCATCCAGGCAGAGCAACCGGAGCTGACTCAGATCGATTTTGCCGCGCTCACACAAGTCGATGAGGCGACCGGGAGTGGCGACGACGATCGAAGACTTCTCCAGCTCTTCGTACTGACGCTCGTAGGACGTACCCCCGTAAATCGCGGTTGCCTTGACGCGCTTAAACTGCCCGAGACGCTCAAACTCGTTGCAGACCTGTTGGGCCAGTTCGCGGGTTGGGGCGAGCACCAGCACATCCGTGCGCCCGGGCTGGGGCTCAAGCATCTCGATGATGGGGATGCCAAAGGCCGCCGTTTTGCCGGAGCCGGTCTGGGACTGCAGGATGAGGTCGATGCCCGCCAGAATCAGAGGAATCGCGGCGACCTGGGCACGGGTTGGCTGCTTGTAGCCTACCGCATCGAGCGCACGGCGCATCTCATCGCTGAGGTAAAAGTCGTCAAAGGTGTGTTCAGCGGTCGTCAGCATGTTCCTCATTCTCGTCAAAAATACCCGGAGTGGGGGCGCCCAGTGCGCCAGACGCCAGCTCCTCAAGGGATCTGGCGCGCGTCTCACTTACCTAATGTCAGGCCCACTCGCAAGGTGAGCAGGGGGGCGGCTAGCCCTGGTCACGTGCTTTGCGCAGCCGGTCGATCGACGCGATCAACGATTTCAGTCCCTCGTCGAGGTCCTCATCCATGACTCGGGCGTGCCCGTGTTCGAACGCTTCCACTACCTGCGGAGGGGGAGGGCTGTGGCGATGGCCGGAGCGTTCATCAAGTTCGATGGCCAGGCGTTCCACCGGCCAGGGAGCATAGCGCTGCACGCGTCGAAGCAACGCCATGGGGCGGCGTTGCCATTCGTCGGCCAGTGCCGGATGACGGACCGCGACGGTGAGGGTGCCGTCGAAGAGGCTGCGCGGCTCGCACAGATGAGTGAGTTCTTCTCCCACCATGGTGGGCCACACCTTTTTAAGAAACTCGCGGGTTGGTTTCGGCAACTCACCGCGTTCCTTTCCGGCGCGCGCGGCTTGCTTGAGGATGTCGTCCCACATTGATGATCTCCATCTGAACTCGGTCTGATCTCCTTATTATACCCTTCACCTTCGTTGGCAAAGCTCCGCAGCCCGGAGACTTCTGAAAGGGGCCGGCGTAATGTTTTTTGCAGGTCTTAATGTCGTGTAAGTGGTTGATGTTGTGTTTGTTTTGTCGTTTTTTTGGAGTGTTTGGTCGTTTTTGAGAGGAAAAATGTCAAAATGTGGTTGACACAATCCGGGGCCAGGGCTACAACCCAAATCGTGCTGAGGCGGTGAGAAACACAACGCCAACGCAGTACAGAGATAAATCCCTCAAAGGCGCGTAGCTCAGTGGGAGAGCACTTCCCTGACACGGAAGGGGTCGGCGGTTCAATCCCGCCCGCGCCTACTCAAATCGACACCGAAAAAAAAGACCGCAATAAGGTCTTCGGGCCGAAATGAAAACTGAGAAAAACAGGCTGGCGGCCCCCTCGCTTCGTGCGTAAGGGGGCTGCTCTGGTATGTGGATGGGGTTTTTGGGGCGGCGCTTCCATAAACCCCCGCTTAGAGCTTTGATCGAGGTCCATGGCGGATAAAGAACCGAAGATTAATCGTCGCATCCGTGCGCCCGAAGTGCGCGTGATCGATCCCGACGGCGAGCAGCTTGGCCTGATGAGTTCCGATGAGGCACTCGAGAAAGCTGAGAGCTTTGGGCTTGATCTGGTGGAGGTTGCGCCTCAAGCGCGTCCGCCGGTCGTTCGGATCATGGACTACGGCAAATTTAAGTACCAGCAGAAGAAGCGTTCGGCCGAGGCCCGCAAAAAGTCTTCTCGCGTGGAACTTAAAGAGGTGAAGTTTCGGCCGAAGACCGATGAGCATGATTTCCAGACCAAGTTGCGCCGGGCTCGTCGTTTCCTCGAAGAGAACAACAAGGTCAAACTGACCGTGATGTTCCGGGGACGCGAGATCACCCACCCCGAGATCGCGCGCACGATGCTCCAGCGGGCGGCCGAGGAGCTCGCCGACACGGCTCAAGTCGAGCAGACCACCCGAATGGAAGGTCGCAATATGACGCTCTTCCTTACGCCTCGAAATGTGAGCGTGAGTTAAGCGCCATCGTTCTGCGTACCGAACGTTAAAAAGTGCCGGTCGTCCTTGCTGGCGCCGGCATTTTTTGATCGACTGCGGTTACGAAGGGCGCTCCCGATTCAGAACAGAGTTGTCAGCACAGATTCGATCAGGTAGGAGTGTCCGCCCTTTCAACGGGAGCTTTTGAGTGCGTCGGCGGTCGGCGCACCATCTGTCCAGGAGAATGTTATGTCGAAAATGAAAACGCATCGCGGAGCCGCCAAGCGCTTCAAGAAGACCAAGAGCGGTAAAGTGAAGTACCGCCGCGGTTTCCGCGCCCACATCCTCACCAAGAAGAGCAGCAAGCGTAAGCGCCATCTTCGTAAAGACGGGTACATCCACCCGGCTGACGAGCCGCGCGTTAAGGCGCTGATCGGCCAAGGTTAATCACCTTTCGACCTGCTCAACCTGGCGAAGTACTGGGTTGCCCCAACATTAAGAGGAATCGTTATGCCCCGCGTGAAACGAGGATTTAAAGCCCGCCGTCGTCGCAAGAAGATCTTGCGCGCGGCCAAAGGTTTCGTCGGCGGTCGTCGCCGTCTGTTCAAGAACGCCAAAGAAACTCTGCACCGCTCCTGGGTCTACGCGTACCGCGACCGCCGTCAGCGCAAGCGTCAGTTCCGCCGGCTCTGGATCGCGCGTATCAACGCCGCTGCTCGTCAGAATGGCATGAGCTACAGCGCGCTGATCGGTGGCCTGAAGCACGCCGGTGTCGAACTCGACCGTAAGGTCCTGGCCGACATGGCCGTCTTTGATGCGGCCGGGTTCGCTCAAGTGGTCGCCGCGGCGAAGAACGCGACGAACTAAGTATGGCGCCAGCTGGCGCTGTGCATTGAGTGACGCCCCGTTTCGAATCATCAATCAGGATGAGACGATCGGGGCGTTTGTTTTTTCTTGGCGGTCGACATGCGTGGACCGTCGGGGGTCGAGCCTTTCGATCACCCACATCGATCACCCCGAAGCAAAAGGATAAGGCGCGATGAACGTGGAAGAGCTCAGCAATAAGCTCGAGGCGCTGGCCTCCCTGGCTGTAGCGGCGTTGGCCGAGGCCCCTCGAAGGGAAGATGCGATCCAGATCAAGAACAGTTATCTGGGGCGCAAAGGCCAGGTTCAGGATTTGATGAAAGTGCTGCGCGATCTGGCGCACGAAGATCGGCGCCTGGCCGGTCAGGCCTCGAATGCCTGCAAGCAAGCTATTGAGGGGGCGTTTGAGGCTCGAATGCGGGCGATCGCCGAGCAGGAGCTTGAGCGCAAAATGCGCGAAGAAGCGGTCGATATCACGCTTCCGGCGCGTCCGCTTCAGGCCTCCATGGGGCACCCGCTGCGCCAGATCGAGCAGGAACTCATCGCGATCTTTGAAGAGATGGGTTTCGAAGTTGCCGAGGGACCCGAGATCGAGAGCGACTACTTTAACTTCGAGGCGCTCAACTTCCCGCCGGATCACCCGGCGCGCGATATGCAAGATACCTTTATGCTCGACGACGAGCGGCTGCTGCGCACGCATACCTCGCCGGTGCAGGTGCGCACGATGCAGTCCTACGAGCTGCCGATTCGCGTGATCTCGCCAGGGCGCGTGTACCGCTGTGACAGCGATATTACGCACAGTCCGGTGTTTCATCAGGTTGAGGGCCTCCTGGTGGATGAGCATGTGACCTTTGGGGATCTTAAGGGCACACTTCAGCATTTCGCCGAGCGCTGCTTCGGGGAAGGGACGCCGATTCGGTTGCGACCGAGCTTCTTCCCCTTCACCGAGCCCAGCGCCGAGGTCGATGTGGGATGCATTTTCTGTCGCGGCGAGGGCTGCCGGGTATGCAGCCACTCCGGTTGGATCGAGATTCTGGGCTCCGGAATGATCGATCCCAACGTGTTGAGCGCATCGGGCATCGATCCGCAGCGTTACAGCGGCTTCGCCTTTGGGCTCGGCGTGGAACGTGTGGCCATGCTCAAGCTCGGGGTCAACGACATCCGTCTCTTCTACGAGAACGATCTGCGCTTTTTGGAGCAGTTCTAAGCCGGATTGGGTGACGTTGAGGCAATCGCAGACCTTTTGAACGACGAGTAGATCATGAAAGTGAGCTTGAACTGGCTCAATCAGTGGGTGGAGATCAACGACCTGGACGCCGACGAACTCGCCACGCGCCTGACGCTGGCGGGGCTGGAGGTCGAAGAGGTCGAGCGCATCGGCGAAGGCCAGGAAAAGGTCGTGGTCGGCCGTATCGATAGCATCGAAGAGCATCCCAAGGCCGACCGCCTGGTGGTGTGCAAGGTGGATGCGGGAGAGGACGAGTTACGTCAGATCGTGTGCGGTGCCACCAATATGCAGGCGGGTGATTTCGTACCGGTGGCGCTTCCCGGGGCTGAGCCTCCGGGGATCGATTTTTCGATCGGCGCACGCAAAGTCATGGGTGTTCCTTCGGCCGGGATGCTCTGCAGTGAAGAAGAGCTCGATCTTGCCAGCGAAAGTGAGGGGCTGATGCTCCTGGATCGCTCACTGAAAGTGGGCCAGCCAATCTTTGAGGCGTTGGGGCTCAAGGATGTGATCTTGCACATCGGGCTGACGCCCAACCGCCCGGATTGCCTGAGCCACCGTGGGGTGGCCCGGGAGGTGGCAGCGCTCTACGGGCGTGAGCTTCGTCCGGAAAAGATGCAGATTGCCGCGCCGCTGTGGGAAGGAGACACCGGGGCGGTATCGGAGGCGGCAAGCCTTCAGGTCGTTGACGTTGAGGGGTGTCCTCGTTACGCGGCAGCCGTGCTGGAGGGCGTCAAGGTTGGCCCCAGTCCGCTGTGGTTGCGTCAACGCTTGAGCGCCCTGGGCATGCGCAGTGTCAACAACATCGTGGATGTGACCAACTATGTGCTCATGGATCTGGGGCAGCCGCTTCACGCCTTTGACCTGGATAAGATCGAGTCACAGCAAATCGTCGTTCGTCGTGCCGCGGCCGGTGAGAGCCTCGAGGCGATCGATCATAAAGAGTACAAACTCGACGAGAGCGATCTCGTGATCGCGGATGCCCGGCGCCCGTTGGCGATTGCCGGCGTCATGGGCGGTGCCGACAGCGAGGTCACTGAATCAACTCGCCGTATCCTGCTTGAATGCGCGTATTTTGATCCGCGTTCGGTGCGTCGTACCGCCCGTCGCCACGGGCTGCACTCCGAGTCGAGTCATCGCTATGAGCGGGGCATCGATCCGGGAGCTATTCTGGAGAACCTTCGCGAGGCCGTGGCGCTCTTGGTCCAGGCCCAGACGCATCTGGAGGGCGACGCGCCCACCGTGCGCGCGGGTATTCTGGATGGAGGTCCGGGCGTGGCGAAGGCCGCGGCGATCGAACTCAAGAAAGATCGCGCCAACCAGGTCTTGGGCACCGCCATCGAATCCGCTCAGGTCGAGGGCTACCTCAAGAGCATCGGTGTGGAGGTGGTGGCGGAAGACGACAAGGCCTGGCGTTTTGAGGTGCCGAGCTTTCGTCCAGATCTGGAGCGCTCCATCGATCTGGTCGAGGAGATCGCCCGCCTGCATGGTTTTGATAAGATCGAGGCGACCATGCCCAAGGCATTGATGGGCCGCGCGCACGTGCTCCAGCAGGGGGCGGAGCGTGGCACCATTGTCTCGCGCGCTGAGCGTCGGGCGTTGAGTTGGGTGCGCGATCTGCTGCTGGGGCAGGGGTTGCGCGAGGTGATCAACTACAGCTTCATGGGAGCGGATGACCTCGATCGCCTGCGGCTGGATGAGGGCGACTCCCGTCAACTTGCCCCACGGGTGGCCAATCCGCTGGTGCAGGATCAGGCGCTGATGCGTACCACGCTGATTCCGAGTCTTCTTAACAACTTGAAGGTCAACCGGGCGCAGCGTCGCAGCGACGTGGCGATTTTCGAGATCGGACGCCGCTACTTCATGACCGAAGAGCGACGCACCCTGGGGATCGCGTTGACCGGGCGCAAGAGCAGGCACTGGACGGGGGAGTCGACCTGGGACTTCTTCGACCTCAAGGGGATGGTGGAAGCGCTCGGCGAGGCTTTCGATAGCAGTGATGCCTGCTGGATGAAGCCCGAAGTCGGCGAATCGTACCTGCATCCGGGAGTGCAAGCTGTCTGGAGCGTCGGTCGTCAGCCGGTTGCGTTTGTCGGCCAGCTGCATCCCGCGGTGAGCAGCAAAGAGGGCAGCGACCAGGCTATCTTTGTGGCCGAGATCGATCTGGAAGCGCTGGTGGCGGAGGGCGCCCCGCGTCGCGAGTTCAGTACGCTGGCGCGTTTTCCGGCCGTGGTGCGGGACTTCGCGCTGGTGGCTGATGAAGGTGTGGCCTACGCAACGATCGAAGACGTGATTGAGAAATTGCGTGCCGAGGGTGGTGTCTTTGGAGAGCTCTTCCGAAGCGTGGCACTTTTCGATATCTACACCGGCAGCCCGATTCCGGAAGGCAAGCGGAGTCTGGCCATCAAAGTGACCTATCGGGCTGACGATCGTACGCTCACCGAAGCAGAGATCGAGGCGGCCGATGCCGCGCTCCTTGGGGCCCTGGCAGAAGGGGCGGGCGCGCGTCTGCGATAAGTCACAAAACTTCATTTTTCAGGAGACGGGGCCATGTTTTAGACTGGCCCCGTCTCGCATGTTTGAGTCCCGGGAAGGCGGACACCCCAGGCGCGCGCGCTGCTCCTTTTTGGAGGGTTGCGTGGCGACCCAACCCCGACTACAACCCGGCCGGCCCGGGGGCTTTGATGAGCATCGATTTGAGGAGCTGTAAGCGCATGACTATTACCAAAGCGGACATTGTCGACTCGGTCTACGAGAAGGTCGGGATCACCAAGAAAGAGGCGTCCGATTATGTCGACACCATTTTTGAAGTGATGAAGGAGACCCTCGAAGAAGGGGAAGAAATCAAAGTCAGCGGCTTTGGCAAGTTCGAAGTTCGCGAGAAGAGCCAGCGGGTCGGTCGCAATCCCCGTACGGGCATTGAAATCGTGATCCCGGAGCGTCGCGTGCTGCGATTCAAGGTCAGTCAGGTGCTAAAGGACTCGATCAACGGCAAGCGTTGATCGGGGAATGCACTGCCAGATCTTTGTAGACGACTGACTGACCTTTGAAGAGCATCCCACGATGACCCATCCCTCCGATAAGACCGCACCGGCGATGATCGAGCTGCCCGAGAAGACCTATTTTAAGATTGGCGAGGTCGCCAAACTGCTCGAAGTCGAACCCTACGTCCTGCGCTACTGGGAGACGGAGTTCGATACTCTGGAGCCGGAGAAGACCAAGAGCGGGCAGCGAGTCTATCAGCGCCACGACATTGAGCACTTGCTTGAGATTCGGGAGCTGCTCTACGTGGAGATGTTCACCATCGCCGGGGCGCGACGCCAGCTTGAGAGAGGTCTCAGCGCCCGTTCGGTGGCGCAGGCCGCCGGAGGTAGTGCGGCCAGTGGCGACGAAGCGCTGCTGGCCCAGCTTACGGATGCACGCCAGGAGCTGGCCCAGGCCGAACACGAGCTCCTTAAGTTTCGGGAGGCGACACAGACGGAGTTGCAAGAGGCCTCGGAGCTACGCGTGGCACTGGAGCAGGAGCGCGAGGCGCTCGCCGGTGAACTCGCTGAGGCGCGCTTTCGGGCTCAGACCTTGAGTGCCGACGATTCCGATGAGGTGTTGCGTTTGGAAGGCGAGGTTGCCGCGTTACGTGCCGAACTGGAGCAGGAGCGTCGCGCTCAAGAGGAGCGTGACGAGGTACGCCAGGCGGAGCGGCGCCTCGCTGAGGAACAGGTTCAGCGTCGCCGTCGTGTGCTCAGCCAGATGCGACGCGAAGTTGAGTCGCTTGCCGTGCTGGCCGATCGAAATCGCGTGCGTCGTTAAGCCTGCGAATCCATGAGCTGACGCCCCAACCCGGGGCGTCGGCGCTCTCGTAGGACATCGAGGGGGGGAAGAAGTGCGTGGCGCTTGATGTTGCCTGCGTAAGGCGCCGGTGTGTGCCTGCTCTCTATGAAAAGAATTCATAGTGGGGACAACGAGCCTCAGGAGGTTGAGGCAGGTGGAGTAGCAGACCCCCGATTGGCAAAAGGGTGCTCCGATGCTTCGTTGCGATACTCCGGGCTGGAAAGAGACGCTAAAGGCCAGATCTGGCTAGCGAATTCGCTTCCGGATTTCAATGCCTGATGTTGGTACGGGATGTGCATCATGAGTAGGGCGCTGCCTCGGCCTCGGAGCAGCGCTTAACCGAGTCTGTCGAACGCCAGGGCTGATATCATGACCAATCTCGAGCAGGCCACCAAAGCGAAGCGTGGGGAGACGATGACGACCGAACCCAAAGACGATTTCATCGGGAAACGCCGTCAGAAGCGTACCGAGCGCCAGCGCACCCAGAGTGCCGATGACTTTCGAGAACTCGACCCGGTCAAGATGTATCTGCGGGGTATCGGACAGGTAAGTTTGCTCACCCGTGAGGGGGAGGTTGCGGTGGCCAAAGAGATCGAGGCCGGTCGCGACATCATCTTCGAGGTGCTGGTAAATACTCCGGCCGCCATCGAGATGATCCTGGCGATTCCCGAACGCCTGCGTGCCGGTACCGGCCGTGCGCGGGAGATCTTTGATGAGTATGAACCCGGGGGCGAAGATAGTGATGCGCCGGTGGCCCCGGAGGTCTTTGAGCGCTTTGATCGGTTAAGGCGGACGTATCAGGCCCTGGCGCGAAAGGAAGCGGCGCTGCAAAAGGCTAGGGAGGAGCAGGACGACGCGGTGATCGAGAAGGCCGTCAAGGCTCGTGAGCGCGCGCACCTGCGCATGATCCAGGCCGTGGAGGGGTGTTTGCTCTCCCAGCGCTTCATTCATGAGTTAGTGGATAATTTTAAGTCGGCGGTCGACAACATCGATCGGTGCGAGCGGCGAATTCACCGGTACGCGCAGCGAGCCGGTGTACGTCGGGAACGTATGGATGCCTGGCGGGAACTCTATAAAAGAGGGGAGCGTCCGGACTTTGAGAAAGAGCGCATCCACGATGCGATCGCGGTAGAGATGGATCAGGCGCTTGCGCAATCAGTGGCGATCATCGAGGGCATTGAGCGCGAACTGGGGATGGATCAGCTCCGATTGCGTACGATGGTTCGGGAAATTGAGCGTGGCGAGCGCCGCGCGGAACGCGCCAAAAGCGAGATGATCCGGGCCAACCTGCGCCTGGTCGTTTCGATCGCCAAAAAGTATGTCAACCGTGGGATGCACTTTCTGGATCTGATCCAGGAGGGCAATATCGGTTTGATGCGGGCGGTCGAGAAGTTTGAGTATCAGCGCGGTCATAAGTTCTCGACCTACGCAACCTGGTGGATTCGCCAGGCGATCACACGGGCCATTGCGGATCAGGCCCGGACCATTCGGATTCCGGTGCACTTGATTGAGACGATCAACCGTATCATCCGTACGTCTCGTCAACTGGAGCAAGAACTCGGGAGGGAGCCGGAGGCCGAAGCGATCGCCGAGAAGCTGGACATGTCGGTGGAGGCGGTGCGTCGGGCGATTAAGATCTCGCGTCACCCGGTAAGTCTGGAGACGCCGGTAGGTGATGATGAGGACAGTCAGCTGAGCGACTTCATCGAGGATATCAACTCCCCCAGTCCGATGGATGAGGCCGAAACGCATAACCTGCGTGAGCAGACCCTGGAGCTCTTGGCCACGCTGACGCCGCGTGAAGAGAAGATTCTGCGCATGCGCTTTGGGATCGGTGAGAAAAGCGACCACACCCTGGAAGAGGTCGGTCAGGACTTCAACCTGACCCGTGAGCGCATTCGCCAGATCGAGGCCAAGGCGCTGGAGAAGTTGCGTGGCCCCAATCGAGCCGATGCGCTCAAGCCTTTCCACGAGGGGTAGGTCGGTTTTTTTGACACCTGTGTGGGCTCTGTAACACTCGGGCCTGGCTCCCAGGGAAGGGAGCCGGGTTCACGTGTACCAGGGAGGGTGTCATGACCAGCCAAATCCGCCGTTCACCAGGGGCGGCGTGTGCGCAGCCGCAGGCAACACTGAGCTATGGTCAGCAGTTTGGGCCGTACATCATCACAGGTTTTGCCGGTAGCGGGGCGACCAGCTACGTCTACAAAGCGCGCCGCCGCGATCGCTACGAGCCGGTGGCAATTAAAGTTCTGCATCCTCACCTTGTTGCGGATCCGACCAAGCGCCTGAAGTTTTATCAGGAGGCGCGGATCATGATGCGGATGCAACATCCCAATGTGGCGCGTTTCCTCGAAATTATCGAAGAGGACGACACGCTGGCGTTTGTGATGGAGTACATCGATGGGGTGACGCTAGAGCGCTTTCGTTCGCTGCATAGCGAGTATCTCGATGAGGCTACTCTGGGTTGTATCTTTGTGGATGTACTCCGAGGTCTCACCGCCGCTCATCGCCAGGGAGTGGTGCATCGTGACATGAAACCTGCCAACGTCATGATTACCCAGATTGAGGGGCGCTATACTTCGAAAATTATCGATTTTGGCGTGGCGCGATTTCTTGACGAGCCCCTCAGCGAAACCGAACGCAATAAAATCGTGGGCACCGCGGCCTACATCTCGCCGGAGGAGGTTGTGGACCCCGATGGTGTGTGTCTTGCCAGCGATCTTTATAGTCTGGGGGTGATGCTCTACGAAGCCGCCTGCGGGCAGCGACCTTTTGAGGGCCTGGAAGTGCGAGAGCTTATGGACGCTCACGCTCGGCGTGCGCCGCAGCGGCCGCGCCAGGTCAATCCGGGACTTTCCGGGGGCTTTGAAGCGGTAATTATGCGCACGCTTGAGAAGCAGCCGGATTCGCGCTTCGGGTCTGCTGCCGAGATGATCGGCGCGATTGAACGCGCGCTCCAGGGCGCATATCAGTTGGCAGAGACGCCGCTGCCCACACTCGAAAACGAGGTAACGGCGGAGTGGTCGCGCGCCGTTCAGGAGGTCGAGATTCAGGCGAGGCGCCGGGGCATCGGAGCCTGGTTGCGCCGGTGCGTGGAGGCCGCGGTTTCGAAGATGGGGTCAGAGGCATCACGGGCCGAGCCCGAGCATTTTGCTCAGCGTCCGGCAGACGCGCTGATGCCCTTTCGCTGAGCCTGTATGACGCTCTGCGACATGTTCTTGACACAACTAGGCATATTCGTAAGCTGGTCTGCACGCTTCTGGCGAGCTTTAGGATCTGGCCCGGGTGCGCTGCCCGTAATCAACATTAGGTTGTCGCTTCGTATTTCCGTAGATCCCCGGCTCTGACTAAGAATGACGTGTAGGCCATGCTCTCCTTGGTGGAGGGCTGAGCCCTTGTGCCTGCATTGATGTGCTTCCCTGAAAGCGCACGTCGCGACTGGCGAGACAGGCACGCAACGCAACCCGTTTTGGTTTGAGGAGAGAGTGGTAATGATGACGAGCAAAAAGAACATGTTGCGCAGCGGTATTTTGGCCGGTCTGGCCACGGTGCTCATGGCGTTTGGCGTGGGATGTGGTGAAGGCGAGCAGGAAAGCAAGTGCGGTGAAAACGAAGCCTACCTGCTGATCGGCGAGGGGCCGGCGCAGTGCTACACCAAGTGTTCGGTGGGCGAGGACGGCGTTGACCCCTGCGGTGAAGGGCTGGAGTGCCGTGGGTCGGGTGACACCGCGGTGTGCCGTGAAGCGACCGATACGAATCCGGATCCGGATCCCGATCCCGATCCCGGCGCCTGTGAAGCCGAAACGGCCTGCACCTCTTACTGCGAAGCGTTGTACGGCGCGTGCATTGATGAGCAGTGCGATCCGAATGGTACGGTGACAGTTGCGCTTGAGGATGGTTCGAATCAGACCATCACGGTCAGCGAGTTTGAAATTGAACTGTGCATGAATGGTCTCTCGCAGCAGGACCCGGACACCGGGGAAGTTGTCGAGTACGTGCCTTCGTGCGTGGCTCGCGCCGCCAACGAAGTGGCCTGTGAGCAGATCGAAGCTCAGGCCGAGCAGATCGCCGGTCAGGGCTGTGGTAACGATGTCGGTGGCAAGATGTTCGTGTGCACCGAACTCAACAGCTATCTCTTCAACTTCGGTAGTGAGGTGTTCGACCAGTGTGGTTGCGAGGTCAACCCGATTTCGGAAGCCTGTGCGACGGACGAAGACTGCTCGACCGAGGCCTATACCGGTCAGTGTATCTCGGAGTTCGAGGGAACGACCTTCCCCGAGGGAATGTGCGTTGCTAGCTGCCTTCCGGGTGAGCCGGGTACGCTTCGATACGATCGTCTGTGCGGCGGCGACACCGGCATTTGCTTCACCGACCCGGCAAATACCCAGGCGGGCATCTGCATGCGCTCCTGCTCCGACGTGGCGGAGTGCCCGCGTGGCGTTGATGAGGGCTACGGCTGCCTGCCCACGCTGACCTACCCGGGAGGGGATGCTATCGGCTCATGCACCCTCGCGGAGTGTACTCCGGAGAACGCCGATACCGCGTGTGAGGAAGGGCAGGTTTGTCACACCAATGGTTTCTGTGTGAACAGCTGTGAAAACGACGACCAGTGCGAAACGGATCAGATCTGCAATACCGATACCGGCAGCTGCGATGCGAAGTGGGTCAACATCTTTGAGTAAGCTGCAGTAGGGTACCGTGCGGATAAAGGTGTAGGCCTCTATTCGCACAAAGCCTGAAAACGCCTCCCCTTTTTGGGGAGGCGTTTTTTTTTTGCCCGGGGACGCAAAACGCCGCGCTTGAACTCGACAATAGAGGGAGAGCCAGAACGCGTGGTGCGTTCGGCGAGGGATGCTTATGGCGAGGGGCAGGGCGATGGTGGATCTGGAGCGGTGGCTAAAGCGCTACAGCGATGTGTTTCTGGCGGGATTGGTGGTGGGGATCATCGGGATGATGATCGTGCCGCTGCCCACGCTGGTGCTCGATCTCTTGCTGGCGTTGAATATCTCGTTGGCGGTGACGCTCTTGATGGTGAGTCTGTACATCCCGAGCGCGTTGAAGATTGCATCCTTTCCTTCCATCCTGCTGATCACCACGCTCTTTCGCCTGGCGCTCAACGTCTCATCGACGCGCCTGATTTTGCTGAACGCGGATGCCGGGGAGGTGATCGCGGCGTTCGGGGAGTTTGTTGTACAGGGGAACTTTGTGGTGGGCGCGGTGATCTTTTTGATTCTGACGCTGATTCAGTTCCTGGTGATTGCCAAAGGTTCGGAGCGGGTTTCGGAGGTGGCGGCGCGTTTTACGCTGGATGCGATGCCGGGCAAGCAGATGTCGATCGATGCGGACCTGCGTGCCGGGGCGTTTGATCTGGATGAAGCCCGACGGCGGCGCTCGTTGGTGCAGCGCGAGAGCCAGCTCTACGGGGCGATGGACGGCGCGATGAAGTTTGTGAAGGGGGATGCG
Organism: Lujinxingia litoralis; assembly: GCF_003260125.1. Lineage (NCBI taxonomy): Bacteria > Deltaproteobacteria > Bradymonadales > Lujinxingiaceae > Lujinxingia > Lujinxingia litoralis. The sequence continues at coordinate 1,009,966 of NZ_QHKO01000001.1, read as the reverse complement.
ATTGCCGGGATCATTATGACGGCGATCAACATTGTTGCCGGTATGATCATTGGCGTGATGCAGCTGGATATGAGCGCCGGTGATGCGGCTCAGGTGTACACATTGCTGACGATCGGTGATGGGTTGGTCAGTCAGATTCCGGCGCTTTTGATCGCGACGACGGCCGGTATCATCGTTACTCGGGTGGCCAGCGAGGATGAGGGCTCTCACCTGGGGGGGGACATCTTCTCGCAGCTGTTGGATCAGCCTAAGGCGCTGGCCATTGCGGCGGCTTTGTTGTTAGGGCTTGCCTTGATTCCCGGGCTGCCTGTGGTGCCCTTCCTGGCTCTGGGGCTTGGGGCCGGTACGATTGCCTACGCACTTCAGCGAGCCAGAGCGGGGAGCGGTGGCTTAAGTGAGCAGGAGGCTCGGGATGTGGAGTCGATCGAGGCTCAGGCATCTCAAGGCGCACGACAGGCGCGGGCGATGGTACCGGCGGTGGCCCCCTTGACGGTCGAATTGGGCGCGGCGCTGACCAGTGCGATGGGGGAGGAGCGGGAGCGTTGGCTTCAGGAGATGATCCCCGCGATGCGGGAAGGGGTCTTCTTTGAGACGGGGGTCAAGGTGCCCGGTGTTCGGGTGCGCAGTAGCGGAGGGAGTGGCAACGAGCTACGGGTCTTGCTTGATGAGGTGCCGGTTGCTCGTACATCCATGCCGCTTGAAGACGTGATGGTCGGCGATGACCCGGAGGGGGTTGCTGTCTTCGGGGTGGAAGCTCGGGAGGCAGTCCACCCGGTGACGGGCCAACCGGCGTGCTGGGTGCCGGCGGCTGAGCGTACGCGTCTGGAGGAGGCCGGCTATCAGGTATGGGACCTGGCAGATTACGTGCTGCTAAAGATGACTGCCGAGATCAAGGAGCATGCACATCGTTTTGTGACGTTGCAGAGCGTCCGGGGCATGCTCGATCAACTCGAAGGGCCCTATCCGGCGTTGGTCGCCGAGGTTGTGCCTCGCCAGCTCGGCTTGCAGGAACTGACCGAGATCTTGAAGCGCCTGGCCGAGGAGGGGATTTCACTGCGCAACTTGCCGACCATTCTGGAGGTTCTGGCTGATCGTGCGCGTGCGGAGAAGAATCCGGTGAAGTTGACCGAGGACGTGCGGACGGGACTCAGCCCATACATCACCCATAAATACTCGGGCGGAGAGGGTAGCGTCCTTGTGTACGTGGTGGATCGGGAGATCGAGGAGATCATTCACAGCGCGATTCGGATTGGGGAGCGCGGAAGCTTTCTGACCCTGGCTCCCGAGGAGATTCAGGAGATCCAGGCGGCGGTACGTGCCCGGGTCAAGGGTGAGGTGGCGGGAGCTAGGGCGCCCATCTTGCTGACCGACCAGCGGGTACGGCGCTACATCAAGCGCCTGGTATCGATGGAGATCCCCAACGCGGTGGTACTTGCCTACCAGGAGCTGGACCCGGCGTTGACGATTCAGCCGCTGGGCCGCATTGAGATTTCGCGTTATTGAGCCTCGGGGACGTCTGTACTGGCATTGACCTGGAGCGTGGGTGGGGCGGCGATGAGCTCTTCAAGCCCGGAGCCCTCGCCCAGAGTGTCCTGGATAGTCCGGGTGATATTATGGAGCGTGAGGTCTTCGTTGATCTGGCGGCCGTAGGATTCGCGATGCATGCGGTTAAACCACATGGTGTGACCGGTGTGGATATCGACGAGTTTGGCCTGGAAGTGGCTTACGACACAGGGGCGCGGGTAGCCGGCGGGAGTATCAGCCGTCGCGGAGGTTCGGGCATACGGGGTAAAGGCGTCGGGAGCTTGTCTGCAAGTGCCGCGGCTGTGGTAGACGATTTGACCAATGAGCAGGGTATCGGTGGGCAGGGCCTCTTGTCTGGCCAGGGTGCGCAGGGTGAGTACCTCGACGCCGGGAGTTTGTCCGTCGTTGGAGGGTTCGAAATAGGAGGTCAGTGCGGAGCGTAAGAGCACGCCTTCCTCGAAGATCTCTCGGAGCTCGTGGTGACTGAGGTGATGTTGAAGGGCTTCGGGTTCCATGACTTCAAAGCCCATTTTCTGGAGCCAGGCGATGGCCTGCGCCTGGTAGGTCAGACGAAGGAGTTCGAATTCGTCGTCGCCAAGCCCAAATGTGCCGACTGCGTAGAAGGGGACCACCGCAACGCTACGCACCCGGGCGCTTCGGTAGTCGTGACGAACTCCCACATCGGGGGTGCTGGCGCAGGCCAGCGTAAGTAGGGCGAGCGAGAAAAGAAGCAGGAGTTTACGGGTGAGCATCATCGGGCTTCTCCCCTGAGACGATTGGGCGGGTCGGATAAGTTGAGCCTCCGAAAGGTAGCACGCCGTGTGATGCTCGCAATGGGACTTGTGAACGCCGCAATATTGGGGGGGATCGCGAGGTTGTGGGGCGTCGCCAGGTTGCGTGAGCGCTGCTTCCTTGTTAAAAAAACGGGCTTGATTCAGAGCCCAATCCGCTGTGAGAGACGAGGGAGCCGCTGGTGATCATCTGTAAGAGCTGTGGTCGGGAGAACGAGGACGAGTTTAAGTTCTGTCTGGGGTGCGGTTCGGCGTTGGAAGCGCCAAAGCCCGAGCCCAAGGTGGAGTCCGTTGACTGTCCGCACTGTGGAGCAATGGTTCCCGGAGGCTTTAAGTTTTGCGGGGCTTGTGGAGGCTCGCTTCATCAGCAGGTTAAGACGCCTTCGGCAGGAGATGCGCTGGTTGGTGAGACCATGCACACGGGGGGGCCGCGCCCCTCAAGTGCCGAAATTGAAGAGAGTCCGCGCCGGCTGGGGGAGCTGACTGTGATTCGTCCGGATGGGTCTGAGGGGGCCCGGATTGAACTGACGACCAGCGGGGTCATGCTGGGCCGTAAAAACGAGCATGAGGTGCTGGCTAATGACCCCTTCCTCTCACCGGAGCATGCATCGGTGAGTTATGAGAGCGGGCGCGTGATCTTGCGCGATCTGGACAGCATTAACGGGGTGTTCTGGCGACTCCGTGACGATGTCGAATTGCAGAGCGGCGATTTAATTCGCGTGGGGCAGGAGCTGCTGCGCTTTGACCGAGCGGAGGATGTGGCTGCGCTGCCGACCGAGGCGAAGCATGGCGATCCGGAGGTCGAGCGTCAGGGGAGTCCTGAACGGGGCGTCTGGGGAAGGCTTGCCCTGATTGGAGGGCCGGATGTGGAGACTCGGGCTTTTGAAGTGCACACCAGTGAGGTGACGCTGGGGCGTGAGGTTGGCACGATCCTTTTCCGAGACGACGGCTTCGTTTCGGGGAAGCACGCGCGCATATATAAGGATCAGGAGCGTGTCTATCTGCGCGACCTGGGGAGTAGCAACGGCACGTACATTAAGGTTCGTGGGGAGCGCCAGCTGTCCAACGGAGATTTGATTTTGATGGGGCAGCAGCTCTTCCGTCTGCAGATCGGTTGAGCGAAAAGCGCGCCGCCCTCCTTGCGGAGGGGCGGCGTCTGGCGAACGCTACTAGGGCGAGCTCGGCGCAATTTGCGTCGGGCTCGTTGCGCTCTGGGTGAGTGTGAGCATCGCGTGGCGGTGCAAAAACTTCTCGATCGCCTCGTTGACCAGTTCGGGCATCTCCAGGGGGGCAACGTGGGTCCCTTCGGGCACGACAACGAGTTTACTGTTGGGCAGCATCTCCGCCATCTCCACGGATCGAAACATCGGCGTGAAGGTGTCGTTTTCGCCAGCGATGACCAGAGTCGGTGCCGTGATTTCGGCCAGGAGTTCTTCCGCAGAATGGAGGGAAAGCGCCGAGAGCAGGGAGAGGAAGAAGTGCAGGTCCATGCGTGAGGCGTGTTCGAGGTAGGGCAAAAAGTCCTGCTGGCGCAGGAGCTGGCCGTTGACCTCGGCGGATTGTACCGCAACCTTGTACCAGATCTGGCGTGGGAGTAGCGTCTCCCAGGTTTTCTGGATGGCCAGGGGCGCGGAATCTACGGCGCGGCGCAGGTAGGGGAGAATTCGGCGCATCAAGTCGGATCCGTGGAAGGTATCCAGGGGGTGCTTGTAGCTGCCACAGATAGGGATAAGTGCGCGCACCCGCTCCTGACGGGCCTCACAGAAGTTGAGGATGACCTGCACCCCCATGGAGTGGCCGGCGAGGATGGCCTGATCAATGTCGAGGGCGTCGAGGACCAGGGCGAGGTCGTCGCACATCTGGTCCAGGCTGATCGATTCGGGATCTTCGGGGACACCGCTTGCCCCGTGGCCCCGGTAGTGCCAGCGGACGATTGTGAAGTCGTCGATGAAACGGTCGATGACGTAGGGCCAGATGAAGCCGTCACAGGCCAGTCCGTCACAGAGCACGAGCGCCGGGCCGCGGCCCACGGTTCCGTACCAGATCTTGGTGCCGTCGGGGGCGGTCAGGTAATGGCTGCGTTCCAAGGCTTAAGATCCTGTGAGTTCGTCGAGGGTAAAGAGTGCATGGAGGGTGATGCCGAGGCTGGCCAGGGCTTCGCGTCCGCCGGCCTGGCGGTCGACGACCGCCAGCGCGTGGTCGACTTGAAAGCCGGCCTGGCGTAGCGCTTCGATGGCCTGGATGGTGGAAGCGCCGGAGGTCACTACATCATCGACCGCCACCACCGGGGAGCCCGCTGGCAGGGTGGGCGGCGACTCCAGGTAACGCTCGGTGCCGTGAGACTTGGGTGCTTTGCGCACGATGATCGCATCAAGCGTGTGACCGCGTTGATGGGCAGCGATGGAGGTCGCCGTGACCAGAGGATCGGCCCCCAGGGTCAACCCGCCGATTGCTCGCGGGGGCGGGGTGAGCGTTTGCGAGAGTTCAAAGAGGGCCTGGCCGATGAGCCAGCCTCCCTCGCCAGTAAGCGAGGTGGCTTTGACGTCGACGTACACCGGGCTGATTTTACCGCTGGCCAGACGAAAGTGCCCGGTCCTCACCGAGTGAGCGGTGAGGAGCCGGGCAAGTGTCGCGCGCATGGGGTCGTTCATAGAAATCCCGCAGCGAGCCGCAGGCGAGAGATCAACTCTCCGCCTGGGCCTGCGCCTGCAAGAGGCGCTCAATAAGCTCAGATTTGGTGCCGCTTACCGGAAGATCGAGGAGTCGGAGCTGCTCTTTGAGTTCTTTGACGGTGTAATCTTCTTCGAACTCCAGAAACGCCTCCGGGTCGACATTGAGTTCCTCTTCGACCTGGGGCTCCTCCTCGACCTGGGGCTCCTCCTCGACCTGGAGCTCCTCTTCGGCTACCGGCTCCGTTTCCGACTCCACTTCACTGATTTCGGTGAGTTCCGTGGCTTGAACCGGCTCCATGACCGGCTCGGGTTCGGCTTCGGGCTCTTCCTCCACGACCACGGTGGTCGTGGTGGTGGTCACCGGCGCGCTGGCCGCAGCGGTGCTGGTCGGAGGTGCCGGGCTGCTGATAACCGGAGCACGGGTAGGGCGCGAGACGGTGCTTGTGGAGGTGCGCGCGCTGGCCTGTGCGACAGGCATGGGCCGGGCGGTGCGGGCCGGGGTTCGCGAGGCGGTGGGGACTTCGGCGTCGACGCCGATGTTGATTTCCCCGCGAAGCTGGGCGCCATCGGCCATCTCGATGAGCGGAGCCAGAATATTGGCCACGGCCCGGGCCGTGGCGCGGAGGATCACGCGCTCCTCGGCGGAGACCTCGCCGTCGACGACGCCCTCAATGATGACCTGGCGGGCGCGCACCGTGCCGGTAACCACGCCACCGGGGGCGACGGTCAACGTCTCGGTCAACTCAATGGTCCCGTCGACGCGTCCTTCCACGGCCACGTCGGTCTCGCCACTGATGCGCCCGGAGATCTGCGTCTGGGCGCCGATGATGGTGGGGTCGGCCATAGTTTATTCCACGTCCATGTCGATGTGGCCTTTGAACCCGGCGCCGTCGGCGATCAGGATGCGAGGGGCTTTGATATCGCCGACCATCTTGCCGACCGCGGCGATTTCCACGCGTTCGGTGGCGACGATGTTGCCGGTGACCTGCCCGCTGACGGCGATCTGCGGAGTTTCCACGTCGGCTTCGACCACGCCGTTTTCGGCGACGGTGACCAGGGCGTCGACCGCAATGCGGCCTTTGACGGTGCCTTCAATGGTGATCGGGGCGTCGCCCGAGATTTCGCCATCGATGGTGATGTTGGGTCCGATAAGCGTATCCGCCATGATGTGCTCCTACTGCTTAGTTCGATACGAAGATGGGAGAGGGGAAGGTCAGATCTGGACATCCATATCGATGTTGCCCTTAAAGCGGGCGCCTTCCTGGATGATGACGCGCGGCGCGCGCAGGTTGCCGGTCACCAGGCAACCTTCCAGCAGTTCAATCACATCGTGGGCGACCACCTCGCCATTGACCTCGCCGCGGATGGCGATGGACTGGACGTCGATGTCAGCAACGACTTTGCCGCCTTCTTCGACAGTCAGGCGGCTGGAGAGGGCGACGTTACCTTCGATGGATCCGAAGACGACGACTTCGTCGTCGCCGGAGAGGCGGCCATTGATGGCAACGCCCGGTCCGATGGTGCAGCTCGTCGGGGCCATGGGGGGACTTCTCCAAGATAGAATTCAATCGTCAGTGGACTACATCAGACGCCAGGAGTGCGGTGTGACAAGAGGGACGTCTGACCAAGGCGCTTGGTTCTAACATCGAAGTTTCACCCCTTCAAGATGACTCTCTCCCCAGGGGGGAAGTCGGGGGCGCGGGCGTCTCGGTTGTGTTGCGTCGTGTGAACCACGGGTTATGATGGGCAAGCACTTTCCCCAAATGAGTAATGGCCTGAGAGCGTGAGATGGCGCCCGAGGTGTTCGGTGTGCGCGGTCGACGTTCCGACGATGCGGAGGCTCCATGAAGTGGCGAGCGGTACCAGCAGTGCTGGCGACGGTGGTAGTGGGGGCGTGTGCCCCGGACATTCCTGAGCGAGATGCCCCCGAGGATCGGGTGCAGGCGATCTTTGACCCGGCGACGGCCACGATTCCTTTGCCCAACGATGCCGCTCTTCAGGAGGGAAGACTGCCGACGTTGGAAGGCACCGGAGAGGCCAGCGCGCAGGGCTCGTTTGGAACCTATCTTACGGAGCTTTCGGGGTGGATGCCCTCGACGCCGATTGAGATTCCCTTTAGCGGAGCGCTCAACACGGAGACGCTCACCGATGAGAACGTGCTTTTTTATCGTTTCGACGGTGGGTTGGAGCCCCTGGCGGTGGCGTCGGTGGAGGCGTTGGAGGCCAGCGGTGAGGGACCGGTGGTGGTGCGCGTGACGCCGGCCGAGCCGGTGGTGCGTGGTGAGCGCTATGCGGTGATTGTGACCAAGGGCGTCGAAGGGGCTAATGGCGCGTCGGTCATTGAGCCGCTCCCGATCTTCTATGCGGCGTCCAAGACGCCGCTGGTCGATGCGGATGGCGAGCCGACTCTGGATGTGCTCGTTGACCCGGAGAATCCCGGGCAGGCTTTGCAGCTTGAGGGGCTTCGTCAGCTGCTGGCGCCCTTGTTTGAGTCTGCGGAAGGGCAGGGCATTGCCCGTGAGCAGATCGCGATGGCGTTTAGCTGGACGGTGTCCTCGGATTCGGTTGCGCTCTTCGACCCGGTGAGTGCGCAGGTGCCGCTTCCCAACGACGCGGCGCTCGACCCGGATGGGAGCTTCCCGGACTCGGCGGGCTGTTTTGTGGATGCACAGACGGCCAATGGCGAGCTGGATCGCTATCTGGCGGGGCTTTCCGGGTGGCCGGCGTCTACGCCGATCACGTTGCCCTTGAGCAAGGCCATCGACCCGGCGGATATCGGCGAGGACGATGTTCAGCTCTGGCGCGTGGGTGACGGTGGCGTGCTGGTGCGGGTGGAAGACGTGAGTGTGACGTATGTCGATGAGCTCAGCGATCGCTGCACCGGGGAGACCGGGCCGGGGTACGCGTTGGTGCTTACGCCGTCGGAGCCGATGCAGGATCGGGAGCGCTACTTTGCGTTTGCCACACGCAGCATCGGTGGTGAGGCCGGGCTCTTGCCGGATCTGCCGATGTTTATGGCGATGCAGCCCTATCCGCTGGTTGATGCTTCGGGCAGCTCGTTGGTGGGCTCGTTGAGCGACGAGCAGGCGCAGGCGATTGCCGGCATCAAGCAGTCGATCGCTCCGATGATGGCACATCTGGAGGGCGAGCTGGGGCTGACCTACGAGGAACTCGCCGCGGTCTGGGGGTGGGGCACCTGGGATGACACCTTTGTGGTGTTTGATCCGAACTCGGGCTCGATTGCGTTTCCCAGTGCGTTTTTGGTGAATTCGGAGAGTGGACAGATCGAGCTTCCGGTGCCCGAAGGGGCCGACGCGCTGACGACGGCGATCATCGGGGTGCTCAATCAGCGGCGAGGGTTTTCGACGACGGCGCCGGGGTGGATTCCGGTCGATGGTCAGGTGGATGAGTCGACGATCGATGCGGAGTCGGTGGTGATGGCGTCGGTGCGGGGCTTTGCGCCGCGGGTGTTGCCGGCCGACGAGTATGCGCTGAGCTACGATCCGCAGTGGGGGCACCTGGTGGTGGAGCCTCAGGTCCCGCTGGCCGAGGAGTTGCAGCATGCCGGCATCGTGACCACCGCGATGCTCGGGGCCAATGGTCGCCCGGTGCAGCCGACGGCGGTGTTTGCGCTGCTGCGCAGTCCCTATCCGCTGGTGGATGCGGAGGGGACGAGCCTGGTCTATCTGCTGGACGATGCGACGGCCGGGGCGCTGGAAGTCGCCAGAAGCGCGTATGCGCGGCTCTTCTTGTTGGCCGGGGCGTTGCCGGGAGGCGGCATTGATCGCAGTGAGATTGCAACGGCCTGGGCCTTTGTGACCGAGGACCCCGTGGCAGAGCTTCAGGAGTCGCGGGCGGTGGCCATGGCGCTGCTGGATGCGCGCGCTTCGGTGGAAGCGGTGCGTGCCTGTGATAGCGGGCCTAACTGTGTGAACGACGCCTTCTTTATTGAGCTTGAGTCGGAGAGTTTACCGCACCCGACTTCGGCGGGAACGGTGGTGGACGTGTCGAATCTGGAGGCGATTTACGCCGGCGGGGAGTTTGACTCGGTGGTTCAGGTGGATGCGGTGGGCACGGTCATCGATCCGCCGGCGGGGACGGCGCGGGTGGGGGTGTCGGTCTTTTTGCCCCGGGCGGTGCAGGACGCCGGGGAGTGCCAGGCTCCTTTTGATGTGGTGATTGCTCAGCACGGGCTCGGAGGAAACCGCTGGAGCGGTGGGTTGATGGTGGCCAATGATGTGGCAGCGTACCCGAGTTGTAAGGCCACGGTGGCAATCGATCTTCCGCTGCATGGGGGGCGCGCCTCGGCGGCCACGACCTTGCATCCCGATGAGGCGGTGAGTGGGTCCGGGGCAGGCTTTTTGGGTGCCGATCTGCTTACCAGCAAGGTGAACTTCGCACAGGCTTCGCTCGATCTCTTTGTGCTGGCACGAATCATTGCCGGTGACGGGGTGACCAGCGGGTTGGAGGCGCTCTTTGCTGATACGCCCTATGGCGGGGAGGCGCTCTTTGGGTTTGATGTGGGCTTTGTCGGGCAGAGTCTCGGCGGAATTGTGGGCGTGCCTTTTGTGACACTGGAGCCCACGGTGGACACTGCGACGTTTAGTGCGGCGGGCGGTCGACTGACCTGGATTTTGGAAGGGGATGACCAGGGCCCTTCGACGATCGGCGGGCCGATCCTTGATGCGCTGGCGACGCTGGGGGCGGTGCCGGGAACCTTTGAGTTCATCCGCACGATGGCCCTGGTGCAGTGGACGGCCGATGTCGTCGATCCCGTTGCATTTGCCCCCTTCACGGTGGCGCGTCCGCGGGCCAATCTGGCCTATGACCTGGATAGCGAGACCTTTGGTCCGGTGACGGGCGAGCTGTGTGCGGCCGACGATGAGTGTCCGAGTGGCTGGCAGTGCGAGTCGGTGAGCTCGGATGTGGATCGCTGCGTGGAGTACCTGCCGGAGAATCAGGTGCTGGTGCAGATGGCTCAGGGGGATCGCACGGTGGTCAACCGCGCGACGCAGGCGCTGGCGCGCGCACTGGGAGTGAGTCTGGAAGAGACGACCTTTGAGGGCGCGCCGCACTCCTTTTTGTCGACGCTTAATCCGGAGAGACCGGGCTATGCGGCCGGGCAGTGTGCTCGGGCACAGGTGGCGGCCTGGCTGGCCAGCGGCATGAGCGGGGTGGCCGAGCTTCCGGCGTCCCTGAGTGCGGCGACGTGCCTGGGCCAGTGAGTCTACGGCTTTGAGATGATGTGACAGCGATGCGCTTTTGAGGAGAGTCTACGATGAAGAATCGATGTGTGCAGCAGGGCCTGCGCGGTCTGGGCGCGGTGGTCGCGCTCGGTGCCCTCGGGTTGTGGAGCGGGTCTGTGGAGGCGGCCGGCTTTGCGAACACCGCCCAAAGTGGCACGGCTACAGGCATGGCCGGGGTGGCAACCGCCAATGCCGATGAGCCCAATGCAAACTTTTACAACCCGGCGGCGATGGTGTTTCGCGAGAAGTTCAGCGTGTATGCGGGCCCCACGTTGATCATGCCTTCGGTCAGCTATGAGGGGCAGGGAGTGGAGGAGCAGACTGAGGCCGCGCTCTTTCCGCCGCCGAACCTCGACCTGACTCTGCCCCTGGGGGAGCGCTATGCAGTGGGGCTGGGAGTGACGCTGCCCTGGGGGCTGGCGATTCGCTGGCCGGATGAATGGGTGGGGCGCGAGAACTTCCGGGCGCAGCAGTTGCAGACGGTCAATGTGAATCCCAATTTTGCCTATAAGGTGCCCGGCGTGGACCTCGGTCTGGCGGTGGGGGTGCAGGCGATGTACGCGACCCTGACCCAGGAGCGTACGGTGATCCTGCGGGATGATACCGAGGTGCCGGTGCTCCTGGGAGGTGAGGGATTTGGGGTGGGGGCGACGGCAGCGGCGTTTTACCGGCTCAATTCTCGGTGGTCGATGGGGCTGAACTATCGCAGTGCGGTGAAGCTGAACTTTGAGGGGGACGCGCACTTCGGGGAAGAGGTGGAGGGGACGCCCTTTGAGCAGCGTTTTGTCGATCAGGACATCACCACCGAGTTGACGGTGCCCCATACGGTGAATCTGGGGCTGGGGTATCAGCTCAGCCAGGCGTTATGGCTGGGACTGGACTTCAATTACATGACCTGGTCGACCTATGATCGCATTGAGGTGAACTACGAAGAGCAGAGTCCCGAGGGGGAGCCCGGAGAGTCGGATCCGCCCACGGTGATAGAGGCCAACTGGAACGACGCGCTGGCGGTGCGACTGGGAGGGCAGTACGCCATCACCGACGCGCTTACGGCGCGCGTGGGCGTGGCCTATGATCTGACACCGGTGCCCGATGAGACGGTGGGCCCCTCGCTTCCGGATAATAACCGGACGGTAGCGGCGCTGGGGCTGGGATATGAGGTCGCGGGGTTTCGAGCTGACCTGGCCTACCAGTACATTTACCTGCCCACCCGGGAGATTCGAAACGGGAGTGTGGACGGGGACTACCAGCTCAGTTCGCACCTGCTCGGGGTGAACGTGGGCTACGGGTTCTGAGGTGTATTCTCTTCGGGTGGGGGATCTCCGTTGCCCGAAGGCGGTGCATCCGAGAGCGACGGGTCCGAGGAGGGCTCGTCGCTTTCGTTCTCTGGGGGCAGGCAGCCGGAACTCAAGGGTTGGCCATCGGCGCAGGTTCCCGGGCTAAACGGACGCTCCGGGGCCAGATCGGTGTGGTGTGCAAATGGCGAGGTGCGGAGTTCCGGGCTGCGGTTCAGCGAGCGCGCCGGGGCGTTGTCGTAGATCACTTCGTCGATCACCTCGCCGGCAGCCCCCAGGAGGACGGCGCGCCCCCCGGAGTTGGCGAACTGGAAGCGGGTGTCTGCCAGACGGAAGATCGCGTCGTCGCGATCGGGGGGAGGGGCGTCGGTGGTGCTGCCGGCAAAGATGACCGCCCCGTGTCCGGGAGGCAGGCAGGTTTGAGCGAAGGTAAATCGGGGGCGGGTATCGTTAGCCACCTGGACCCCCTCCAGGTCCAGGGTATGGGGGCTGATGTTGACGAGTTCTACGAACTCGTCGTCGTGCGCGTCACGGGTTCCGTCGGCGTTGGCGTCGCCGCTCGGACCGGTGGGGACGTTGGGCAGGAGTTCGTGGATGATCAGCAGGCCGGCGGTCGCGGGCACTGCCTCGGGGCAGGGGTGTGTCGTCGGTGGGGCATCTGGTTCTGGGAGTGAGGCGTCTGCGCCAGACGGAGCCGCCGCGTCGTCGAGGGTGTGGCCGGCGTCGTCTTCTGCAAAGGGGCTGTGATTCTGGGAGGGCTCCGGCGTATCGTCGGCCCCAAGGTAGACGCAGCGGGAGAGGCGGCAGAACTGCGCCGGGGCGCAGTCGCGGGAGGTTCGACACTCCGAGGCCAGCTCCGCACCGCAGCCGGAGAGAAGTTGCGCGCTGGCCAAAAGCACCAGCAGTGAGACTCGCTGGGGGCAGTGGATGAGGCGACCCACGTGGAAATTCGCGCCTTTCATCGGGCACCTCCTTGAGCGTCACGCAGTTGCTCGGAGAACCAGCCGCCGGTCAGTGCGTCGAGGCGAGCGGTGAGCGATTGCAGTTCGATGTGCCGGGTCAGCGCCTCGTCGGGAGAGGTGGGTGGTAGGAGCATGTCGCGAAGCTGGTGGCGGCGTCGGGCGAAGTAGGCCTGGGTGACCGTGTGCAGGAGTTCATCGCGGTGTTTCCAGCGGGCGCGCACCTCGCGTTGAATCACCATCTCCTGCGGGGTGTAGACGAGCTGGCTCAGATCGAGGCTCAGGCGCAGGGAGAAGAGCGTGCGAGAGCGGGTATCGTCGTAGAGGTAGTGCTGGGCGTAGTCGCGTTGGTAGTCTCCGGCTTCATCGGCCTGGATATTTTCGCGGTACCGGTTCTGGAGGTCGTGCTGGTCGAGCCAGGCCACCTGGCCCTGGATCTGGGGCAGGAGGTTGGAGAGACGCGCGCGGCGCGTCCAGCGGTCGAGATCGGGGGCGCGGATGTTGAGGTGTGCGAGCGCGGCGGTGTGGGTCTGGGTGACCGTGGGTTCATCGTCGAAGGCCTCGGCGGCCTCTTCGATCTGGGCGCGGGTCAGGGCCAGGGCGTCGCCGGAGAAGGCTATCAGCGCGGCCATTGCGGCCCCCAGGGCCAGGAGCGCCCGCAGGGCGCGCAGCGTCCGGAGGTTGGAGCGCGTCATTGTGCACCTCCCCGGGCGGGGACGCCGGCGAGCCAGGTGCGCAGCACCTGGAGTTGCATCCAGTGGTCCAGGGCCTGGTCGGGGGCGAGCATCAGCCAGGCTGCGGGGTCATCCAGGGTGACGAGGGTGAGGCAGGCCTGGAGCAGGGCGTCTGGGCCGCTCGGGTCGCTCGGAGTGCCCGGGATGGAGGGTTGTGGAGCGGGGGCAGGCGGAGCGCCGGGGGCGTGCCAGGAGGCGCTCAGAAACCAGGCGGAGGGGCGGCGCTCCCGGGCGTGGTGGATGGCGCTTTCGGGGTGGAGGCCGCCGAAGGCGGCCATCGGGTCGCGCGCCTGAGCGTCGAATCGAGCGGTGCGTTCGGCGGCGGTGGTCACGCTGAGCGAGAGCGTGGGGAGAAGTTCGTTCCAGCGGCGCTCAACGGCCGGCCGTGGCCAGTCAAAGGTCGTCGGACAATGCGGCTCGATGGCAGCCGCAGAGGACAGCGCAATCAATGCAAGAAAATGCATGGCTCGCTCCTTGAGAGTGTCGGTCAGCCCCCCCATGTGTAGGTGGGTGTGCGACTATTATCGAAGGAACGATCCGGTGTTTGCGTGGTCGGGCGCAGGTTTTAGTGAGGGTTACTCACCAAAGCGCTCTCGGAGCGCGGCGGCGAGCTTGTGGTGAAGGCCACCGAAGGCCGCGCCGGAGAGGCCGACGATAAGGTCGCCGGGCTCGGCCTGGAGGGCGACATGAGCCACGATGGCGTCGACCTCTTCGATGAGTTCGGTGGTGGGCCCCAGCCGCCGGATGGACTCGGCGATGTCGGCGATGTCCACGCGCATCTCTTCGGGCAGGTCGTCGTCTTTTTTCCAGGGGCGGGAGAGGATCACGCGGTCAGCCAGTGCGAAGGCCGGCGGATAGTCATCCTGGAAGACGCGGCGGCGCGAGGTGTTGCTCTTGGCTTCAAAGATCGCCCAGATGCGGCGGTCGGGGAACTGGCGGCGCATCGCGCCCAGGGTAGCGCCCACGGCGGTGGGGTGATGGGCGAAGTCGTCGTAGATATCGATGCCGGCCACGTGGGCAATGTGTTCCTGGCGTCGACGCACCGACTTAAAGCGGCTCAGTGCATCGGCAACCTGTTCAAAACTGAGTCCTTCGTCCATGGCCAGGGCCGTAGCCCCCAGGGCATTGCGCACATTGAAGTCGCCGAGCATCGCCATATCGAGCTCGCCCAGCATCTTGCTGCCGGAGATGACCGTGGCCCGGGTGCGTCCCTCTTCAAAGCGCAGGTTGTCGGCGCGCAGGTCGTTGTGAGCGCCCAGGCCGAAGGTGCGGCGGACGTCTTCACGATGCGCGGAGACGGCCAGGGCGCGTGCATCGTCGCCGTTGACCCAGAGCGAGCCCTGGTCGGGGATCAGGTCGCAGAAGCGGCGAAAGACGTGTTCGATATCTTCGACGCTCTCGTAGATGTCGGCGTGGTCGAACTCCAGGTTGTTGATGGTGGCCCGGAAAGGGGCGTAGTGCCAGAACTTGGGGACTTTGTCGAAGTAGGCGGTGTCGTACTCGTCACCCTCAATGACAAAGATATCACCGTGTCCCAGGCGGTAGTTGGAGCCAAAGTTTCCGGTGATGCCACCGACCATAAAGCCCGGGTCAAGGCCCTGATCGGTGAGGATCCATGCGAGCATGCCGGTGGTGGTGGTTTTGCCGTGGGTGCCGGTGAGGACCAGGGGGCGGCGCTGCTCAAAGAAGAAGTGGCGCAGGGCTTCGGGGAGGCTCAGGTAGGGGATGTTGCGCTCGCGGGTGACCACGGCGTCGGCGTAGGTCGCGCGGCTGACATTGCCGACGATCACGACGTCGGGGTTCCAGTCGAGGTTGCTCCTGTCATAGCCACGCATGATGTCGATGCCGCGAGCTTCGAGCCAGGTGCTCATCGGCGGGTAGGCCATGGCATCGGAGCCGCGGACCTCAAAGCCCCGTTCTTTGAGCATGGCTGCCAGGCTGCCCATGGCGGTGCCGCAGATGCCGATGATGTGGATGCGTTCGATATGCTCGGGGAGCGAGGGAAAGTCGCGAGGCTTGTCGGCGGTCATGGATGCTCAGTGGCGAGGGCAGGTCAGTTGGCGAGGGACTGGCCGGTGAAGAAGCGGTCGAGATCGGTGGTGTCGTGAGGCATGCGCAGGGAGAGGCGCAGGCCCCGCTCTCGGATGGAGCCATCGACGACTTCATCGACGCGGGCGTCGATGGTCAGGGTCTGGCCGCTGGTGGGGTGGGAGACCAGGCAGTCGACGCGGGTACCGGCCGGATGAAGATCGGGGGTGCGCAGGAAGAGCTGGCCACGGGCCAGGTCGACGTCGCGGAACTTCTGGAGCACCGAGGGCGTGGGGATGCGCACGCGCACGGCGGGGCGGCGGGCGCGCTCGACCTGGGCGCGGGCTTCGGGGTTGGCTTCGTAGGCCTGGTCAATGAAGTCTCGCCAGCGCTCCGCGGTGTCTTTGCCCAGGCTAAAGAGTTGAATGCCCATGCCGGGCTGGCGACCGGTCTCGCGGGCGTCGTCTGCGCTCACGGTGTGCGCGACCAGGCCCAGCATCTGCAGCTCGTCGCCGGTGGAGGGCAGGCGCGTGCGAAAGCGGATAAGTTTGCGCAGCGGCAGGGGATCTTTGGAGACGATGAAGACCCCCTCGTAGGAGGCATCGTGGGTCTGGAAGGGGACGTCGCCATCGACGGTCTGCAAGATCACGTCGAGGCTGGCCAGAATGCGAGGGGAGCGTCGGTTGGAGGCAGAGGCCATGGTCGTCGTCCGTGGGAGGTTTACCAGCGCACGTAGTCGCCACGCTGGGTGTCATTGGACTCGGTGTTACGCGGATTGCTCGGGCGCGTGGGGGCCGGCGTGGAAGGGCGCGTGGGGGCCGGGGAGGTGCGTCGTGCGGGAGCTGGGTCTGCTACAGTTTCCGCCGGCGGATCGGGAGTCGCGGCGGGGGCAGTACGCGGTCGGGTAGGAGTGGGCGCAGGGGCCGGGAGGGGCTCGCCGGGCGCGCCTTGCGCGACGGTGGGTTGTCCGTCGTAGAGGCCAATCTTGGTCATGGCGACTTCGACGCCATCGGCCAGGGTAAACGAGAGGGTGCGGTTGGCCTCGGTGGTGGGGGTGGGCTCGAAGTTGACGTCGACATTCTCGCGGAAGAACCAGTTGGGGTCGTTTCGCAAAAAGTCGGTCACTCGTCCGCTCATGGCAAAGGCCATGATGATGCAGGCGGCCGCCGCAAAAATGCTCGTGCCCATGAACACGCGGGCCAGGCGATCGGTGGGGCGCTTGACCACGTGGAAGCGCTCTTTCTGGCTGTTTTCGCCGAGCGCGGTGAAGATCGGGATGGAGAGTGCCAGTACGCTGGCGACCCCGAGCTTGAGGGGGCCCTGGGTAAAGTCACCCAGCAGCGCACCGGTGACGATGAAGGTCAGGTAGCAGAAAAACGCCGCCAGGATACCGAGAAAGATGAGTTTGATGACGGTGAAGGCAAACGAGATCAAATGTTCATCGGGGCCCGCGGAGGCGGGCGGCTGGGGGGTGGCTGTGACGGCAGCCTGCGCGGCCGTGGCCGACTGCCGGGAGGGTTCGGGCTTCGGTGGAGCGAAGGGGCTTTCGGCGGCTTCGGGCGGCAGGGGAAGCTCAGAGGAGGGAATGCCCAGAAGGTTCTCTTCGGGGTGTTCTTCAGCCACCTGATTGCCCACGAAAGGGCTGGCGACGGCCGCAGCAGCGCTCGGGGGGCCAGGGCGGCTGCCGGGGGCGGGTTCGCTGCGGTGGCGCTCCATCCAGTTGGCGGGCTCGGGGGCCGCTTCCATCGCGGGCACCTCAATGGCGCTGACGCGACCGGAGGGGTAGGGGCCGGGGGTATGATGAGCGGTGTGGCTGGGCGTATGGGAACGCGGTCCGCTGCTATCGCGGCGTGGCACGGCATTAAACTGGCCGCTGGTCGGGTAATACCCGCCGGGAGTCGGGGCGAACCCGTGCTCTTGAGAAAGCGACATCAGGGCGTGATCGATGGCTTCGCAGAATTCCTCGGCCGAGCGAAAACGCTGCATGATGTTCTTCTGAGTGGCCGTGCGGATGAGATCCTGAAGCAAGGGATGCAGCGCCGGGAGGCTGGGCAGTCGCAGCGGCTCCGGCGTGAGTTGCTGACTGATGAGGCCCATGGTGGTGTCGCCCTGAACGGCGGGCTCACCGATGAGCATTTCATAGAGAATCAACCCCAGGCCGTAGAGGTCGCTGGCGCCGTTGAGGCTCTCTCCGCGAACCTGCTCCGGGCTCATGTAGCGCGGCGTGCCGATGAGGGCGCGCTCGCCAGCGGGCACGCCGACGGAGGTGAGGTCGTCGTTATGTTTGCCCAGCAGCCGGGCCACCCCGAAGTCGAGGACTTTGACAAAGTCAGGCTCGGTGTCGAGGTCGGTGACCATGATGTTGGCCGGCTTCAGATCGCGGTGCACGATGCCGTGGCGGTGGGCTTCGGCCAGTGAGCGGGCGATCTGGCGCGTGAGCGCGAGCGCGCGCATGGGGGATTGCGCGCCCTCGCGCCGGAGGATGTCTTTGAGGGTGTCGCCTTCCACAAACTCCAGCACCATGTAGACCACGCCTTCGAAGGTCTCTCCGTAGTCGTGAATGGTCACGGTGTTGGGATGGCGCAGCTTGCTGATGATCTTGACTTCGCGCAGGAAGCGCTCGCGGGCGCTCGGGGCCTCCGAGCCTACGCCGGGCTTGAGCACCTTGAGTGCGACGTGGCGATCCATGGCTACCTGGAAGGCCAGGTAGACCATGCCGAAGCCTCCGCGGCCCAGTTCTCGCAGGATGCGATACTTCCCTTCAAAGAGGTGGCCGGGTTCAAGGCTGTATGTGGAGTCGAAGACGACCACCGAGGTAGACTCCCTGGGGGCACAAACATATGGTGGGAACGATCAATGAACTGAAGTCAGGCTATCAATGGCCTGTGAGCAGGTCAATCTAAGCGGAGCTCAGAATTCGGTGGTATCACGTCGTTCCAGTGCGATCGCGGTCGGGGAGCAGGAGGGAGGAGATGACGAGCGCCGGGTGCTGCGCTTTGAGGAGGGCACGCTGGTGTTGCGAGGGGCCTCCCTGGAGGCGCCGGTTCCCGGGCCCGGGTGGGTCTACGATCGGCGTGTGGAGGCCTGGCGAGCGCCCGCCTGGCGCTACCGGCAGGTGCTGGCGGCGCTGATTCGCGGCGGGGTGAGTTTTGAGGATGAGGCCCGGGGCTACGAGGCGCAGGAACTCCAGATTGGGGGGCGGCGGTTTAAACCCTATGAGCATCAGTCCCAGGCACTGGAGGCCTGGCTGGAGGGGGGCCGCCGGGGGCTGGTGGTGCTTCCGACAGGGGCGGGCAAGAGCTACGTGGCGGCGCTGGCGATTGAGGCCGTCGGGCGCACGGCGCTGGTGGTGGTGCCCACCATTGACCTGATGACGCAGTGGGTGGGCAACCTGGAGGCGTTCTTCGGGGCCCCGATCGGGATGTTGGGCGGGGGCTACCACCAGGTAGAAGCGTTGACGGTCTCGACGTATGACTCGGCGGCGATTCATATGGCGCGGCTCGGGGGGCGTTTCGGGCTGATGATCTTTGATGAAGCTCATCACCTGCCGGGGGAGGTGTACAGGCAGGCGGCGTTGCAGAGCATTGCTCCCTTCCGTCTGGGATTGACCGCGACTCCGGAGCGCGCCGACGGCAAGGAGCGCGATCTGGATGAGCTGGTAGGACCGGAGAATTTTCGCCGGTCCATCAAAGAACTCTCAGGCGATGTGCTGGCCGATTATGAGGTGCGCACCCTGGAGGTGGGGATGGGGGAGGAGGACCGGGCGCTCTACGACGAGGCGCGCGGGATCTATCGTGGGTTTGTCGAGTCGCAGGGGATAAGGCTGGGGGGACGCTTCGGCTGGCGCAATTTTCTGGCGGCGACCAGTCGCTCGGATCAGGGCCGGCGCGCGCTCAAGGCCTACCAGCTGCAGAAGCGGCTGGCGTTGGTGCACGACCAAAAACTTCGGCTTCTCTACGAGTTGCTCGATGAGCATCCAGAGGAGCGGGTGCTGATCTTTACCAACGACAACGCCTCGGTCTACGCGATCAGCGAAGCTCTTTTATGTCCGGCGATCACGCACGAGACCAAGATCAAGGAGCGTCGCGCGATCTTGGAGCGGGTGCGCCAGGGGAGCTACCGGGTGCTGGTGACCAGCAAGGTGCTCAACGAGGGGGTGGACATTCCGGAGGCGTCGGTCGCGGTGATTCTGGCCGGTTCGGGGAGTGTGCGGGAGCATGTGCAGCGCCTGGGGCGTATTTTGCGGCGAGCCGAGGGCAAGCGCGCGTTGTTGTACGAACTGATTACGGCCGATTCGATGGAGGGGTATGTGAGTCAGCGGCGTCGGGAGCATGATGCTTACCAGTGATCTTCTGCGGGTTAAAAAGTCACGGGGAGCCATCGTCCCGCGCTATCTGGATGTGGACGACGAGGTGGCCCGCGAGCGAGCGCAGGCGCTGGTGGCGATCTTTGAGTCGCATCAAGGAAAGGCGCGTGCGCTGGTCGATGAGCGGGTGGAGGAGGCTATTGGTCACGGCACGGATTTTTTGATCTGGCGGGGGCTGGCCAAGCTGCTCTACGACCGCAGTGAATTTGAGGTGCGGGCCCAGGTTGCGCCGGAGGTGGTGCGTGAGGCGCTGTTTTTGGAGGCGGCGCGCGCGGGTAATCCGCATCGGGAAGACGCGCGTCGGCGCATTCTGGAGCGGGTCGGGGAGAGCCTGGGGGTGAGTCCGGAGGCGTGTGAAGTGGCGCTCTACGCCGATCTGGAGGAGCGTCAGGTGTTGAGCGCGTTCAAGACGATCGACGCCGAGGGCCTGCTGCATCGCTACAATCTGGCATTGGCCCAGGCCGTGCTGTACCGGGCGCTCACGTTGAAGGTGCATCTGCAGGGACAGAACTCCGGGCGGCTGCGGCATCTGTTTCAGATGCTCAAGTTTCACCGGTTGATGCATCGCACCGAACGCACCGGCAAGGGGTATGTCATCGAGGTCGACGGGCCGGCCAGCGTGCTCAAGGGAGGGCGGCGTTACGGGCTGGCGATGGCGAAGTTTTTGCCGGCGCTGCTGCATCTGAAGGGGTGGACGCTGGAGGCGGTGGTCGACTGGGATAACAAAGAGCGCACCTTTGCGCTGGGGCCTCAAGACGGGCTTCAGAGCGCGCGGCGCGTGCGGGGGCAGTGGCTGGCCGAGGAGGAGCAGTGGTTCGAGGAGCGTTTTTCGGAGAAGGCTCCCGAGGGCTGGCGGCTGGAGCGGCGCGGGCAGGTCGTGGATCTGGGGGATAATGAGGTGCTGGTCACCGACTACGTGCTCACCGGGCCCGGGGGAAGGGAGGTGCTGCTGGAGATCGTGGGCACCTGGCGGGCGTCGTATCTGCGGCGGCGGCTGGAGCGGTTGGCCGCGCTGAAGAGCGAGCGGCCGGTGATTCTGGTGGTCAGCGAGCGGCTGCGTGGCGACCGCGAGAAGCTGGAGGCCGGGGCGGTGGGGGTGGTGTTTTATAAGGGGGTGATTCTGGTCGATAAAGTGGTGGAGGCCGCGTGTCAGGCGCTTGGAGAGGGGGCCGAGGTCAGGCCGGGATGATTTGGCGGGCGTGGCGAGAAGTTCAGTCGGAGCGCCGGGGAGGCGGGTCTGCTAGACCGGGGCAGGCAAGGGGATCATGCTGGTAGGGCACGCTCGCATGTCCACATGGATGACGTACTCCCAAGAGGAAGATGAATGATGATGTTGACGTACAAGACAGTAGGCGCAGGGGTCGCAGCGATGACCGTGGGGGCCATGACCCTGACGGTGGGGATGGAGCAAGCCCGAGCATGCTCTCCGGCGCTGGAGCAGGTGTACGATGCGCTCCCCGGGAGTGGTTCGGAGGTCGCGGCGGATGCCGAGCTGGTGCTTTTCAGTCATGGGCTGGAGGGGGCGTCGGTGGTCGCGCTGCTTGATGGTGAGGGGCAGGCGGTGAGCGCGGATGTGGTCGAGCACGCGCAGCGGTTGCACGGCGGCATGGTGCGCTACCTGGAACCGACAGCGCCGCTGATGCCCGGGAGTTACACGCTGACGGCGATGGACCCGCTGGACGAGCCCGTGTTGTTTGAGCGCTCCTTTGAGATCATTGACGGGGGGGCCTGGCCTGCGCCGCCGGCCGCACCGCAATTGGAGTGGTATCGCGAGACCTTTGATGAGCCCGTTGGCGACAGCTGCGGATATTCGGTGGCTCACCATCAGGTGAGAATTTCGTCGGTCGAGGGGGCGGCCTACTACCTGCTGAGCGTCGAGTTGGACGACTCCAGTGTCCTGGAGCAGCGCTACCTGGCATCGGAGGTAGGACGCTTCCAGGTGGCTCAGATGGAGCAGGTGAAGTGCCTGCGTGTGACGGCCCTTCGGGGGGACGGTCTCCCGAGTGAGGTGACCGAGGCGTGTGTGCCGGATAAGTGCCGGCACTACGACGCGCAAGAGAGCCCTGGTATACCCGGGCAGACCGAATGGGATACGATTGAGGGATGTCCTGACGAGGACCTGACGGAGGGGGACCCGGACGATAGCGATGTCGGTGAGCCGCCTGTCGAGGATGCCGGCGACGATATTGGTCCGGATGTCGTGGATGGGGGCGACGAAGATGATGTCGGAGCCTCGGGCGATGACGCCGGCGGTGAGGGGAGCTCGGTGGCCGGAGGAAGTTGCTCTACCGGCGGCAAGTCCGGCGGTTCGCTGGCGTTTGTACTGGCCGCTCTGGGCGCGCTGGTGTGGCGACGTCGTTAACCCAGGTAGTGATGGGGAGCCGCGGGCTCCCCGAATCTCGGAGTCAGGATGCGTGTAAGGCGGTGGATGTGGGCCGGGGCGCTGGCTGCAGGCGTTGGTGTAAGTGCGGGCGGCGCGCTGGCCTGTGAGCCGCTGGATGAGGCGATTGTCGCTGTCGTGCCAGCTGCCGGGGCGCTTGTCGCGCCAGATGCGATGGTGCTGATCTTTGCCTCGGGCTCAGCCCTGGACCCGGAGATTGACCTCATCGGTCCGGATGGCCTGGCCGTCGCCGTTGAGATCGAGCGGCGTTACCAGGCCGCGCAGTACGGGTTTGTGCGCGAGGTTCGTCCGCAGGCCCCGCTGGCGCCCGGCGCGTACACACTGCGGGTTGATTACGACGAGGCCTCGGGCAAGGAAGACGTCGAATCCGGCTTCGAGGTGGATGAGGCCCATGTCTGGGACCTGGAGGCATCGGCTCCTGACTTGGAGTGGTACCGCGAACGCTACGTCGAGCCGACCGGAAACTCCTGTGAGTGGGGGGCTGCCTATCAGCGGCTGCGTTTTGAGGCGGAGCCGGGGGCCGTGGCCTACCGGGTGAGTCTGGAGCGCGGTAGAGATGTGGTCCAGCAGGTGTATCGAGCCGAGGAGGCCGACGCGTGGCACGGTTTTGTGATGGAGAACGTCGGCTGCGTGCGCGTCGCTGCGTTGCGCGGCGATGGCACGTACGACGGCTTTAGCGAGCTCTGCAAACCCGAGAAGTGCGTGGCCTACGACCCGGCGCCGACCCAGTTCGATGTGACCAACTGGGATGAGGTTGAAGGATGTGAGGAAGAGGGCCCAGACCAGGGGGACGCGGACCGCGATGACGCCGGCGTGAGCGGGGATGGGGGCTTGCCGGGCGACGCTGGCTGGGAAGTGGAAGAGTCCGGTGGCGAGGCGTCTGACCAGGTTCGTGGTGGATGTGGCGGGTGCAGCGCCGGGGGACCGGGGAGCACGCCTGGGAGTGTGGCGCTGGTGCTCTCGATGTTGGCGGTGTTGCGCGCGCCGGGGGGGCGTCGTCGGGGGCTTAAGGCGAGTGTTCATCGACGATAAAGAGAGGGATGTAGCGATGATGAAAAGAGCAACAATTGGGGTGGCGGCCCTGAGCGTGGTGGCGGCCCTGAGCGTGGCGGTAGGTGAGGCCCGGGCCTGCGACCCGGCGCAGGTGCCGGTCTCCGAAGCACTGCCGGCCGAAGGGGCGGTGGTGCCGCCCGGGGTGCAGCTGGCGCTCTTTTACCAGGGCGCCGCCTCGTTTCGAGAAGGGGTGGCGCTGCTCGACGCGGACGGGGCCGAGGTGGCCGTGGAGGTGGTTCATCAGGCGCAGGCGAGCCTGGCGGACTTCGGTGGGATGTTCTTTGTGGTGCCGGAGGAGCCCTTGTCGCAAGGGGATTACACCCTGCGTGTGGACTACGGCGAGCAGCTCTCCGAAGAGGCCTTTGAGCGCCACTTCTCGGTCGATCCGGCCCTGGGCGTGGAGGCTCCTCCCGGGGCGGTGAGCTTTACCTGGTATCGGGAGCGTTTTGATGAGCTGGTGGGCAGCAGCTGCGGGATGGGCGATGAGCGTCATACCCTGAGGCTGGAGCCCCTGGAGGTGATGCCGGCAAGCTACGTGGTGCGATTGAAGACGGCAGACGCTGAGAAGGTTCGGGTGCTGCACCCATCTGAAGATCTCAGCAACTGGGGAGCGACCCTCACGGCCGGAGAGGTGCGCTGCGTGGAAGTTGTCGCCACCGATGTCACCGGCGCCGAAGGCGACGCGGTGGAGGTATGCGTGCCCGATAAATGCGTCGCACACCAGGGAGAGACCCTCGGCGTTCAGGTCGACTGGTCGCTGGTCGAGGGCTGTGAGCAGGAGGAGCCCTCTGAGGGCGATCCGAACGATGCCGATGTCGAGGGGGAGGGCACCTCGTCCGAGGATGAGCCGGCGTGTAGTGCGGCCGGTTCGACTGGCTCGCCGGGGCTGGTGTTGGTGGCTCTGGGGCTGGTCGCTGCGCTGCGTGGGCGTCGTGGAAGGGGAGAGAAAGGCTGACATCTGGACAGTCGGAGCGACGACGAGACGCGCGGCCCCCCGGGGTCGCGCTTTTTTTGTGTGTTTAGCTAGGGAGATTTTTTTGGGGGTGGGTAGGTGGCTGTTTTTATTTGGAAATATTAATCGGTTCGGCTTGCGGTGTCCGGGGGTTGACGCTTTCTGAAATAGGGAGCAGGGTGCGGCGGTTGATTTGTTTAGTTCGTACTGAATGTTTCGAATGTACGACACCGACGAGAAAAAGATGACCCCGAGACCCACCCATGAATGACGCAGAAATCGGATTTATCGAGCGCTTCGGTCTGATCTTTGAGGGCGATGGCGGCCCGCGTATCGCCGGACGCATCTTTGGTCTGGCGCTCCTGGGCGACCAGCCCATGACCCTCGACGACATGGCCGAGGTTCTGCAGGTGAGCAAGGCCTCCGTGAGCACCAATACCCGTCTCCTCAACGGGATGGGCCTTCTGGAGCGCACCACGGTGCCGGGTGACCGCCATACCTACTATCGCCTGGCGCCCGACGCGTTTGATGTGAGTCTGGCCCGGGCGCGCCAGCGTATCGTAGCCGTGTTGGAGCTCCTCACCGATACCCTGCCCGAACTCCCCGACGACAACCTGGTGGCGCAACGAAGGCTCAGCGAGATGCGCAACTGGTACGAGTTTCTGGCCGAAGATATGGACGCGATGACCCGGCGCTGGAAGGCGATTAAGGCCGCAAGAAAGGAGGAAAGTGATGCGTAAAACCACCAGGAAACTCGCCGGCGTGGCGAGCCTGGGGCTGCTGGGTGTGCTTGTGGGGAGTGCGACAGTCAGCGCTCAGGAATCCGAGGCGCCCCGGGAGGAGGTGCAGGCTCCACTGCCGATGCCAGTGGCCGAAGGGCCGGGCGTGGCGGCGCTGGAGGCGCGGGGCCGCGCGCTCTCCCTGGCGGAGGCGCTGGAGCTTGCCACGACTCGCGGCAACCAGATCGTGCAGGCTCAGGCCGATGTGCGCAGTTCCGAGTTGGCGCTGAGTGAGGCTCGGGCCGGCCGGCTGCCCCAGCTCAGCGCCGAGGGTCAGTACTCCAACTACATTCGGACCCCTTTTATCGTGCTGCCCGCCGACAGCCCCTTCGGGGGCGGGGTCCTGCGGACCGGCAACCAGCATAACTTCAACCTCTCGGCGCAGGCCTCGGTGCCGATTTACTCGGCGCAGCTCAATCGCAGCATCGATCTGGCCGAGGCCAGCGTGGAGCTCAGCCGCCTGATGGCCGAGTCGTCGGAGTCGACGGTGCGCATTGAGGTGCACCGCGCGTACCTCAACGGGTTGATCACGCGGGAGGCCTACCGCGTGCTCCAGGAGAGCTACCAGACGCTGGAGCGTAACCTGGAGCTGGTGCGGGGACTGCACGAGCAGGGCGCGGCACCGGAGTACGATCTGATCCGCACCGAGGTGCAGGTGCGCAACATCGAGCCCGAGCTCAGCCGGGCGCTCAACAATCACCTGGGGGCGCTCAACTACCTGAAGCTGCTCTCGGCGATTCCGATCGATGAGGAGATCCACCTGGCCGGTTCGCTGAGCGAGCTTTACGCCGAGGCTGCCGACGTGCATCGGGAGGCCAATTTTGAGCGCAACGCCGATTTGATTCAGCTTCAGGGGCAGCGTTCGGTGGTGGAGCGCCAGGTCGGCATGGAGAAGGCCGCCTACTGGCCCACGCTGGCCGGCTTCGGCAGCTTCACCTACCAGGGGCAGGGCGATGACCTGAAGTTCTGGGACTACGAATGGGGGGAGACGGCGATTGTCGGGCTGACGCTCTCGGTGCCCATCTTTACCGGGGGGCTTCGTCAGCGGGTGGAGCAGGCCGAGGTGGAGCAGCAGAAGCTGGCCCTGCAGGAGGAGTTTCTGCGTCAGTCGCTGCTCTCCCAGTTTGAGACGACCCGCGCGAAGATCGCCGATCTGGAGAAAACCATCGAGGCTCAGGAGCGCAATGTGGAGCAGGCCGAGAGGGGCTATCGCATTGCTCAGGCAAGTTATGAAGAGGGCGTTCACAGCCTGATGGAGGTCAACGACGCCGAGAGCGCGCTGACCGATGCGCGGCTCAACCACACCACCGCGCTCAACGACTACTTAAACGCGTTGCTCGACCTGGAAGCCCTGGTCGGCGCCCGGAGTGATACCAATGAGTGATCTTATGATGCCGTCTCAATCGTCGAAAACCTCCTCGCGGCGGCGCTGGCCGGCGAGCCTGGCCATGCTCGGGATGGTCGGATGGATCGCCCTGAGTACGAGCGCCTGCAAACCCCCGGCCGACGAGGCCGAGGCGCCGGCCGAGAAGGTCGAAGAGCGCGCCGCGCCGGTACGCGTGACCCATGCCACCGAGACCACGATGCCCCGCCGGGCGACCTACTCCGGTACGCTGGAGGCCTGGGAGGTGGCCCAGATCACCGGGAACCAGGGCACCCGCATTGAGCAGGTCCGGGTGCAGGAAGGCGACCGGGTACGCCGCGGGCAGGTGGTGGCGCGGATGGATGACGTCAGTTTGCGCCAGGCCGCAGTGGAGTTGCGCACCGCCAAGACGGAGCTGGATCGGGCCAAGCGCCTGGTTGACATCGGCGCGGTGGCCCGCCAGCAGCTGGAGCAGGCCCAGGCCGCCTACGATACGATCAACACCAACATGGAGTTGCTGCGCAGCAACACGGTGTTGACCAGCCCCATCAGCGGCGTGGTGACCCACCGCTACTTTGTGGCCGGCGAGCAGTTTGTGGCCGGCGCGCAGGCCCCGGCCATCCTGACCATTCAGCAGATGGACCCACTGAAGGTCGTGATCGATGTGGCCGAGCGCTACTACCCCCAGGTTCAAACCGGGATGAAGGCCACGGTCCAGCTCGACACCTACCCGGGCGAAGATTTTGTCGGGGAGGTCAGCCGCATCAACCCCACCATTCAGCCCGACAGCCGGACCTTCCGGGTGGAGATTAAGCTCGACAATGAAGAAGGGCGCCTGAGTCCGGGGATGTCGGCCCGCGCCAGCCTGGAGCTCGGGGAGGTGGAGGGGCTCTTTGTGGTGCGCAGCGCGTTGCAGACCCAGCCGGGCCGGGATGATCCCTTTGTGTGGGTGGTCCAGGAGGGCAAGGCCCACCGCGCGTTTGTGAAGGTGGGAGAGCGCTTCGAAGACCAGCAGCTGGTGACCTCGGGCTTAAGCCTGAGTGACCGGGTGGTGATCGAGGGGATGTCTCGGCTCAACGAGGGCACCCAGGTATCGGTGGTCGATGACAAGGGGCAGCCGCAGGGCGACTCGGAGGCCCCGGAGGCCGAAGTGGTCGAGGAGCCCACCGAGGCGGACGTGCGTGCAGAAGAGGGTGCCGCCCCGGCCCAACCGGGCCAGAAGGGCTAAGGAGCGCGGCCAGCCGCACTGACATCGACGTTGTAAGGATTTCTTATGAACATCTTTCGCCTGGCCGTCATGCGGCCCATCGCTACCTCCATGGTGTTTATCGCCATCATGGTCTTTGGCATCTACTCCTACATCAAACTGCCGGTGGACCTTTTTCCGGAGGTGGAGTCGCCGATCATCTCGGTGATCACCAGCTACGAGGGGGCCGGCGCGCTGGAGGTTGAGCGCAACGTCACCGAACACCTGGAGAGCGTACTGGGCACGACCCCGGATTTGCTGGAGGTGACCTCGACCTCGCTGGACAACTTTTCGGTTGTCACCCTGGAATTCAACTCCGGGGCCAACATGGATGAGGCGACCAACAATGTACGCGATCGCCTGGGGCGGGCCGAGTTCCTGTTGCCGGAGGATGCTGACGACCCGATTTTGCAGAAGTTTGACGCCAGCGCGATCCCGGTGGTGGTGTACGCGGTCACCGCCGAGGAGAGCTTTCCGGAGCTGGAGCAGCTGATCGACGATCTGATCGTCAACCCGATCAACCGTATCAGCGGCGTGGGGGATGTCTCGGTGACCGGGGCGCCGAGCCGGGAGGTGCAGGTGGTGCTCGATCCGGAGCGCCTGCGCGCCTACAACCTGGATATCCCACAGATCGCGCAGGCCCTGCAGGCCGAAAACATCTCTTCACCGGCCGGGCGCGTGGATCTGGGTAACGAGAGCTACAACCTGCGGGTCAACACCGAGTTTCGTTCGGTGGAGGATATCGGCGGGGTGATCGTGGCCAACTTCCAGGGCCGTCAGGTGACCCTGGATCAGGTGGCGACGATCCGCGAGGGCTTTGCCGATGAAGACGCTATCTCCCGGGTCAACGGGCGTCAGGGGCTGACCTTCGCGGTGCAGAAGCAGAGCGAGGCCAACACCGTGGAGGTCTCCGAGCGGGTGCTGGCGGCGATGCCTGCGATCATCGATACGCTCCCCGACGATGTGGAGCTGACGATGATCATCGACACCTCCGAGTTTATCGTCAGCGCGATCGACAACTTGAGCTCCGTGCTCTTCTACGCGGTGGTCTTCGTGGTGCTGGTGGTGCTGATCTTTTTGCGCCAATGGCGAGCGACCATCGTGATCGCGGCGACCATCCCGGTCTCGCTGATCGTGGGCTTTATCTACCTGACCCTGGTCGGTTCCACGCTCAACATGATCTCGCTCTCCTCGCTCTCGATCGCGCTGGGGATGGTGGTCGATGACGCCATCGTCGTGCTGGAGAACATCATGCAGCACATCGAGCGGGGGAGTACGCCGCGGGAGGCAGCCATCCACGGCACCGGTGAGGTGGGAGTGGCGGTGATCGCGACCACGCTGACGGTGGTGGCGGTGTTTTTGCCGCTGACCTTCCTGGAGGGCATGACCGGGGTGTGGTTTGGCCAGCTCGGGGCGATTGTGGTGGTCACGGTGGTCACCTCGACGGTGGCCGCGCTGACGCTGACGCCGATGATGGGCTCGCTGCTGATGAAGCCGGTTGATGAGGGCCCCGGCGGGGGGCCGCTGCGGGCGCTCTCCCGGGGGATCAACGCCGGGCTGAGTGCGCTGGAGCGTCTGTACGGCGCGACCCTGCGCGTGGCCGTGCGCTACCGCAAGACCACGATGCTGGTGGCGATGCTGACCTTCGCCGGCAGCGTGGCGCTGGTGCCGCGGGTGGGCACCGAGTTTATGCCGATCAGCGATGATGGTTTTGTCACGGTCAGCGGCGAACTCGAGACCAGCCGCAGCCTGGAGTACACCTCGGAGGTGGTCGGACGGCTGGAGGCGCAGATCACCGAGGCGATCCCCGAACTCAAGCGCATCAACAGTACCAGCGGTACCAGCGGCTCGATGTTTGGCGGGGTCGGGGGCGGAAAAAACGAGTTCCAGCTGCGCATGGAGCTCATCGATCAGGACGATCGTGAGCGCTCGGTCTTTGAGGTCGCCGACCAGATCCGCGGCATCATGGCCGGGGTGCCCGAGGTGGTCACCTCCACGGTCACCTCCGGAAACAGCGGGGGCGCGGGCAGCGCGCAGCCGGTGGCCGTGGAGATCCGCGGGTTCGATCTGGAGCAGACCACGGCTCTGGCCAACGACCTGGCCGAACATATGAAGGGCATCGAGGGGATTCGCGACGTGGGCTTAAGCCGCGGTGAGAGTCGTCCGGAGTTTGAGATCATCTTTGATCGCGAGCGCTTAAGTGACTTCGGGCTGAGCTCGGCGCAGGTCGCCCAGGTGGTTCGCGGGAACGTCGCCGGGCAGACCGCTACCATCTTCCGGCGCGAGGGCGATGAGTACGATGTGGTGTTGCGCTACGCCGAGAGCGAGCGGGGCTCCCTGGAGCAGATCCGCGATATGACGATCAACGCTCCCACCGGTGCCCGCGTGCGGATTCAGGACCTTGGCGAGATCAAGGAGTTCATGGTGCCGCCCAACATCGAGCGCATCGACCGCGAGCGCATGCTTACGGTCTCGGCCGGGATTGAGGGGCGTGCCCTGAACCTGGTGATGGAGGATGTCGCCGAGTGGGTTGATGCCCAGGAGCTGCCCCCGCAGATCGCCATCACCTACGGCGGCGACTTCCAGGAGCAGCAGGAGTCCTTCCAGGACCTCTTCCTGATCCTGGCTCTGAGCCTGATCCTGGTCTACCTGGTGATGGCCGGGCAGTTTGAGTCGCTCAAGGAGCCCTTTGTCATCATGTTCTCGATTCCCTTTGCCTTTACCGGGGTGATTCTGGCGCTCCTGCTCACCGACACGCCGCTGAGCGTGATCGGTCTGATCGGGGCGATCATCCTGGTGGGTATCGTGGTGAAGAACGCCATCGTGCTCATCGACTACATCAAACTCTTGCAGGGGCGCGGCCTCTCGATTTTCGACGCGATCGTCGAGGGGAGCATGTCGCGTCTGCGCCCGGTGTTGATGACCACGTTGACGACGATTCTGGCGATGATTCCGCTGGCGCTGGAGATTGGCGAGGGCGCCGAGCTCTGGAAGCCCATGGCCATTTCGGTCATCGGCGGGCTGACCTTCTCGACGGTGGTGACCCTGATTATCGTGCCGGTGCTCTACGGGATGTTTGAGCGCAACGCCGTCACGCGCACCGGAGGCCTTTCATGAAAGCTGTGATGATCACGTACAATGAGGTGCTCTCCGAGCGTCTGATCGATCTGCTCGAAGCGCAGGGCGTGCGGGGGTTCACCCGCTGGAACGGCGTGCAGGGCCGGGGTTCGGTCGAGGGGGAGCCCCATATGGGAAACCATATCTGGCCTTCGCTCAACGGCGCGATGTACTGCGTCGTCGAGGACGAGCAGGTCGATGCCTTCCTCGACGCGCTGGCCGCGCTTGATGAGAAGGGGCGCGGTTTGAGGGCGTTTGTCTGGGCGGTGGAACGCACGATTTAGGCGCGCTGTACCGCGAAGAAGGGAACTCTGTCATCGGGGGGGGCGGTGCGCTAATTTAGTTGCATCGTCGCTACGGAGTGGGGGCTTAGGGCTCTCTGAGAGCGCTCGCCACACTCTTTCTCATCATGGATCGTGGATGCCAGGAGCCTTTATGCGCAGCTTTTCTCTCTCGTCGCTTTTGCTCGCCATTTCAACGCTGCTGGTAGTGGGGCTGGCCGGGCCCGCCACGGCCCAGGCGCAGACCCCTCCGTGTTCTGGCACCTACACCCTGGATGAAGCGGCCAGCGATGATTTTCTGGCCGCTTTTGAGCCCGCGCTTCAGGAGATGAACGCCATCAAGCGGGCGATCGCCCGCAAGATGCTCAAGCGCGGCGAGGGGCCCGACCGCCGTTTGACCCTCCGTCAGCAGGAGGGGCAGATCACGCTTCAGGGCGGAGACCGGCCGGCGGTTACGCTGCCGCTCAACGGCGAACGTGTGGCCCACACTGGCGAGAATGGCGAGGAGGTGCACTTTCGCGCCCGGATGCGCGATGAAGTCTTGCATGTCGAGATGGAGACCGAACATGGCCCCATCCGCAGCCAGTACCGCTGTCGGGAGGGCGGGCGCCTGGACGTGCGCACGCGTCTGGAGATGGAGCAGCTGCCGCGGCCGGTGAGCTATCGGATGGTGTACCGCGCGCAGTAGAACGCCGGAACAGCGCTCCCTGTGGGGCGATGGAGCAGCGAGAGCCGGGCCCGGTGGGGGCCCGGCTTTTTTGTGCTTTGGGAGCTGTGCAGCGTAGTAACACCTTGTAGCGGTGACATCGGGAAACGCTCCCTCTAGGCTGGTTTGTAGCTTCTTTGCGAGACAACCCAATGCATCATGGACGCTCCGGCCGGTGGTCGGAGGCTGTGGAGGTGAACGATGCGCTACCTGCGATGGACGCTTTTTGCCGGTCTTTTGGTGGGCTTTGCCCAGGGGTGTGGTGGCTGTGACGAGGCCGCTGGCCCTGGCGAGGTCTGTGACCCCTCTCTGGCGGAGCCCTGCCAGGGGAGTGACTTTTTGCTGGTGTGTCGGGGCGACAACGGGCCGACTCTGCGCTGCCTGCACCCTGACGGCGGGCGTTGCTCGCTGGCCGAAGACCCCTCTCCCTGCGCCTCCGACGCTACCTGCATCGAGCCGGCTCCAGGCGAAGACGCGCGCTGCCTGCTCGAAGCCGGCGCCGAGTGTGACCCGGAGGAGAACACCTGTGCCCCGGGGCTGGCCTGCGAGGCCACCGAGAGCGGAGAGCACCAGTGTCACAGCGCGCTCTTTGTGCAGGGGCAGGTCTTTGATAACGCCTCGTTGGAGGCCATCCCCGGCGCCCAGATCATCGCCTTCAATGAAGAGGGCAGCGCGCTGAGCGACGTGGCCGTGAGTGACGAGGTGGGCGCCTACCGCCTGCAGATCCCGGCGCTGCGCGACGCCCAGGGCGTCCCGGTGCAGCAGTTCTTTACCCTGCGCGGCAGCGCCGCCGACTATCAGACCTTCCCCGGCGGGTTGCGCACCGCGCTGCCCATCGACACCACCACGGCCTCGGTGATCGGGGAGTCGGGTGAGCTGGTGATCGACACCGCGCAGACCGATGTGGCGCTGATTGAGTTGCCGGCCAGTCAGCAGGGTTTTTCCTCGATCAGCGGTCTGGTGGACATTGGCGAGCGCGGGCTGGGCGGGGTGCTGGTGGTGGCGGAGAGCGATCCGGATACCGGCATCAGCGGGGTCTCGGCGCGTAACGGGGCGTTCACCATCTTCAACGTCCCGCCGGGGGACTATCAGCTGCGCGGCTACATCGCCGGCACTCAAGTCGAGCCGGAGCAGGTGAGCATGGCCGACGTGCCGGTGGAGGACGTCATCCTCAGCGAGTCGGAGGAGGGGCTGCAGGATGTCAGCGGGCAGATTCAGATCGTGGCCGCCTCCGGGGGGCTGCAGAGCTCGGTGGTCTTCGTGGTGGCGTCGACCTTCGACGAGGTCTCGGTCCGTGGCGAGGTGCCTGCCGGCCTGCGCGCCCCGCGCTCCGGGGCGCCGAACATCGATGGCGAATGGACCATCGAGGGCGTCCCCGCCGGCGACTACTACGTGCTCGCCGGCTTCGAGAACGACGAGCTGGTGCGCGACCCGGATGAGGGCATCGCCGGCACCGAGCTGGTGCGCACCACGATCGCCTCTGGCGAGGGCACCTTCGAGGTGACGCCTTCCTTTAAGGTCACCGCGGCCCTCGACACCGTGACCCCCGGCGCCGAGGGCCCCGAGGGGCTCACCGCGCCCCCCACGCTGACCTGGGGCCCGGCCAGCAACGCCCAGTGGTACGATGTGGTGGTCTTCAACGCTTATGGCGACGTGGTCTGGGAGGCCAACGACATCCCCTCGGCCGGCGGCAGCACCAACCTGAGCGTGGCCTACGAGGGGCCCTTCGAAGAGGGGATGTACTACCAGTTCCGCGCCACGGCCTACCGGGCCGACTCGGCCATCTCGAGCACCGAAGATCTGCGCGGGGTCTTCTACCGGCAGTGAGCCCGAGCCCGCGTCTCGCGGGCGCTGGCCACGCGTAAAAAAACGCCCCCCGTCTCGGGGGGCGTTTTTTGTTTTTTTGGGGGGCTGACAGCTCGGGGGCATCTGGGGGGCGCCGACCCGCCTCCCCTCCCAGACTCCGACCCGGCGCTGATTTGGGTCGGCTTCGGTAGGGACCTACGTTTCGGGGGTAAGTGCCCCAGGGGGGGCGCATGGGTTGCGGGAGGGGGCCTAAGTCGGTGCTGGCACAGGGAGCCATCATGCAAGATCGAGCCAGGCGTCTTTCGGCGGAGTTCGTAGGAACCTTCTTTCTGGTGTTAGTCGGGTGCGGCGCGGCCGTCATCGCCGCGACCTTTCCCGAGATCGGGGTGGGGATCGTCGGTGTCGGGCTGGCCTTTGGCCTGACGCTGCTGGTGTTGGCCTATGCCATCGGTGACATCTCCGGGTGTCATATCAACCCGGCCGTCTCGCTCGGGCTGTGGATCGGCGGTCGTTTCCCGGGGCGCGATGTGATCCCCTACATCGTAGTGCAGGTGCTCGGCGGGGTGGCCGCCGCCGCGGTGCTCTACGTGGTCGCCAGCGGCAGCCCCACCTTCTCACTGGAGGCCGGCTTTGCGGCCAATGGCTACGGGGAGCATTCGCCCGGGGGCTACACCCTCTTGTCAGGGCTGGTGATCGAGGTGCTCATGACCGGCCTCTTTGTGTTCGCGATCATGGGGGCCACCCACAAACGTGTGCCCGCGGCGGTGGCGCCGCTGGCCATCGGACTGGCGTTGATGCTGGTGCACCTGATCAGCCTGCCGGTGACCAACACCTCGGTGAACCCGGCCCGCAGCACCGGTGTGGCGCTCTTTGTGGGCGGGTGGGCGCTCTCCCAGCTCTGGCTCTTCTGGCTGGCTCCCATCGCCGGCGGGGTGGGAGGAGCGCTGCTCTACCGGGCCCTTGGCGAGAAGAGCGAGGCGCCCGAGCCCGAAGCCGCACCGGCGGAGTTTGAGCCGGACTTCGGCGACATTTCGGCCGCCTCGCCGGGGTGAGGTTTCTGGGGAGGGGGCTCTTCTCCTCTCCCCATACCCCGAGAGTCCCCGGAGCGTTCGCGCTCCGTGGTAAAGAGACATTGACCGCCGGGGGGAGGTGTTTTTACAAAAGGCGACCTTTGCACCATCGTCTCTGTTTTCTTTGTTTCGAGGCTGCGAGCACATCGCTTTTTCCCATGAGCTTGCGGCGTACGGATCCCTGGAGTGTGAACCGTGTTTTATTTGCGACTTGCGATGCGTTGTGTGTGTCTGGCCCTTTTTCTTAGCGCCTGCGGAGGCGATGGCAGCGGCGTACAGGGCCCCGAGGGGGCAGACGGCCTCAACTCCCTGATCCGCACCGAAAGGGTGGAGCCCGGCGCCGAATGCGCCGCCGGCGGCGTGCGGGTGCTGAGCGGTCTGGACGCCAACGCCGACGGTGAACTCGGCCCCGACGAGGTGTCTGGCGAGTCCTTTGTATGCGCCGGTGAGGGTGGGGAGCAGGGCCCCGGTGGACAAACCCCGCTCATTCGCACGGAAGACGTCGCGCCCGGCGAGGATTGTGCCGCCGGCGGCGTGCGGGTGTTGAGCGGTCTGGACGCCAACGCCAACGCGGAACTCGACCCCGACGAGGTGTCCGCCGAGTCGCTGGTATGCACCGGTGTCGAGGGGTTGAACTCCCTGATCCGCACCGAGGAGGAGCCCGCTGGCGAGAACTGCGGCTATCGCGGAAGCGCCGTCTCGGTGGGGCTCGACACAAACGCCGATGGCGAGCTCGGTGACGATGAGATCCAGGAAACCATCTACGTCTGCGACACCCTCTTCACCGACCTGGCCTTTCCCTCGCCAGAGACCCTGACCTATGGCTCGGCCGGGTGGGCGGTGCCCATCTCGGCAGGACAAAGTCGCTCGTTTTACGCGCTGGATCACTTCCTCCGCCACTACTTCACCGTACCGACCCCCCACTTCGTGAGCTCCCTGAGCTACCGTCTGGAGGTCTATGACGACACCTACATGTCAAATTGCGACGGCACAGCGCCCGCAGGTGGATTTGACGCGGTGCGCGACTTCGAGATCACCATCGACGGGGTGCGCATCCACACCTTCAGCTTTGAGGGGGATCATCAAGGCCAGACCCTGACCCTGGAGGGCAGCGTGGACTTTGAACCCTTCTGGCTCGAAGACGAGCACTTCGTCCACATCGGCCCCCTCGACGAGGTGTGCGTCGGCGGCGGCACGTACCGCTGGGAGACGGGCGGCCGCTTTGTCTTCTCGGGCTGAACGTGTCGAGGACCCTCCCGACGTCGACATATCAAGCCCACGCGGCCCCGCAGGTTGCGTGGGCTTTTTTGCCAGGGGAGGGTTAGGGAGTTGGGTCTTGGGGCCGGAGAGGAGAGGCTGGCCTGCTGAGAAGGCGCCCCCGGAGACGGGGGCGTTTTTCGTCCCTTGGTCGTAGCCCGGATGGGGATTGGGCAAGGGTTCGCGCCCCCTTGCGCGTGAGCCTGACACGCGCGGAGTTTTAAACATAGACTGCCCATCTGCTCTTTTTACTTCAACGGAAACGATTAGCGCCGCTTCGCGCAGCGCGCCCGGGAGACCGCTGATGAAGCATGCTGGATGGTTACTTTTTGTTTTGTTGAGCCTCGTGTTTGCCCAGGCCTGTGACCTGACCAACGAGGCTGCCGGCCCTGGCGAGGTCTGTGTCCCGAGAGAATACTTCGCGTGTACGGGCAGCGAATATGAGCTCACCTGCAGGCGCGATGAGGCGGGAACCATGCGTTGTCTGCATCCTGACGGCGGTTCCTGCGACGCTGGCGAAGCGCCGTCACTCTGCGGACCAGGGGCTTCGTGTATGGCTGCAGACAACAGCGGATATGCACGTTGCTTGCTTGATGAGTTTTCCGCCTGTGGCGACGCCTGGTACGCCTGCGGGCCGGGACTTGTCTGTGAGGATGTAAACTCGGGAGGGGACCGCTGCCACACCGAGCTCTTCGTGCAGGGACAGATTTTCGATGCGCAATCACTCGAGCCTATCGAGGGGGCTCAGATCCTCGCGTTCAGCGATCACGCGGGAGCCTATGAGGCTGTGCTGAGCGATGCGTCCGGCATGTACCGCTTTCCAATAACCGCGCGTCGTGACGATCATGGGTTGCCAGTGCAGCAGTTGATCACGCTGCATGTCAGCGCACCCGATTACCAGTCTTTCCCCGGTGGATTACGCACGGCGGAACGCATCGACCTCAGCACCGTGGTGCTCTACGCGGACGAGGGAACACTGACTGTCGACACAGCGCAAACCGATGTGGCGTTGCTCGCGCTTCCTGAGTCGGAGCAGGGTTTTGCCTCGATAAGCGGCCGGATCGATCGGCTCAGGTGGCCGAGTGGGGTGTTGGTGGTCGCCGAAAGTCCCACCACCCGAGGCCTCACCGCCATCACGGACCGCGACGGGGCCTTTACGATCTTCAATGTGCCGCCCGGTTCTTACGAAGTTCACGGCTACGCCGCCGGCATCCAGCTCGATCCCTGGCCGGTCTTCATGGAACAGGTGCCCTATGGAGGCGTGCGGCTCCGAGAATCGGAGTCCGAGGAGGAACTTCATACCGTCAGCGGCCATATGAACTTCATAGCCGCATCTGGCGCCTTGCAGAGTTCGGTGGCGTTGGTGCCCGCGTCGACCTACGACGAGGTTATGATGCGTGGCGAGGTGCCAATCGGGTTGAGCGCCGCCGCGTCGGACCGTTTTGACCAAAGCGGGAATTGGACGATCGGGGGCGTGCCTGCTGGCGACTACATCGTCCTGGCCGCCTTTCAGAATGATGGCTTCGTCCGCGGCCCCTATGACGACATCCTGGGCAACCAACTCGTGCGTATAAGCATCCCGGAGGGGGAGGGCAACGTCGAGGTAAGCCCCGCCTTCCGAGTCACCGACGCCCTCGACACCATCGCTCCTGGAGCCGAAGGCCCCGAGGCGCTCGCTGCACCTCCGACCCTGACCTGGGGGCCGGCCCGCAACGTTGAGCACTACGATGTGATGGTGTTCGACGCCCATGGCAAGCTTGTTTGGGAAGCGCTCGACATCGCCCCTGGCGAGGAGGGCGACTACCTCAGCGTCGCCTACGACGGGCCTTTTCAGCCGGGGATGTACTACCAGTTCCGCGTCACCGCGTACCGCTCCGGCTCGCGTGTCACCTCGACCGAGGCGTTGCGGGGCGTGTTTTACAGGGAGTGAGGTGGGTAAAACGTCGGCGTTATGAGGAACCAGGACGCGCTCGGAGAGGGGGGGCGAGCCATGTCGGGCGGTCATGTGGGTAAGTTGCTGATACTGTTCAAGATTCGATAATGGTTTCGCGCCCGTACACACACTGTTTTCGAAGCGGACACGCCGAGCAGTGAGCCTTTCTGGCGCACACCTCCCGCGTGAAGTCGAGCAGGGCGTAGCCGAACGTCCGGGGCTCATAATCATGGTCGAAGAGGTGTTCGACCAGATTAAGAAACCAGCGCTTGCGTCTTGTCTCCCCATCGCGATCAAATCCGAAGAAGCGAGAGAGCAGGCGCACGACGTTGGCATCGACGAACGACGCGTGGCGATTGCGATGCAGCGCCTGAAAGGCCCCCGCCACATAGGGACCAACACCGGGGAGCTCGCGGATCTCGTCCGTGGCTTTGGGGACCATGCCCTTGCGTTCGGCAAGTGCTTTGCCTAACTCACGCAGGTACTTTGCCCGCCAGGCGAGGCCGAGCGAGTAGATCGCCGCCTTCAATCGCGGTATCGAGAACGAGATTCTGATCTCTAATTATGCCCGCGCTCTGCATCACCGCGAGGCCGATATCGCTCTGCGCAACTTTCGACCCACCGACACCAAGCTCGTTGCCCGCAAAATCCGCGACGAGCGCGTGCACCTCTACGCTACGCCCGCCTACCTCGAGTGCCTCGGCAACCCCACCACACTCGGAGACCTTTCTCGCGCGAACTACCTGGGCTTTAACCGCGCCCCCGACCTACGCGAGCACCTCAACAGCCTCGGGCTCACTCTGACCCCTCTAAACTTCCCAGTTCTCACCGAAAACCACCTAATGCTCTGGGAGCTCGTGAAGCAGGGCGCGGGGAACGGTCTGATGATGGAGTCCGTAGGCGACGCGGAGCCCGGGGTGCAGCGGGTTCTGAGTGAGATCGAGCCCTTTTTGATGCCGAAGTGGTTTGTGAGCCGCAGGGAGGTGCAGACGAGCAGGAGGGTGCGGGTGGTGTTTGATATGGTGTGGGAGGGGTTGGGGGGAGGTAGGGGCTAGTGATTCTGAATTTAGGTAGCGTTTTACACGTTCGATATGATAAGCGGATTATTGGACACACTGCAAATCACTGGATGAGGGGGGGGTAATAAGAGCTACTAAGCTCTTGTTGCTCGTTGGATTATAAGTAGGTATTGGTATTGCTTAGGGATATAAATATGTTGTTATGGTTCAAAGGGGTATTTCGCTAGAACGATCTTGTTGTTGTGCTAGATGTAAATGTTTCGAAGTGTATTGTGTTGGGTTAATCTGGATCAATGGGAAGTGTTGAAAGAAGCTTCTTTCCTCCATCTTTAAATCGTTGAATGTAGCGAAACCCCTGGGGGGGATGGAACCCCGGGTAGAGTTGCCGAAGACTATTTAAGCTGGTGGTTTCTGTCGTATTTATTGGGAAAACTTTCTCGACAAGAATCGCCACACCTTTTTCCCTTCCCTGTAGATAAGTGCAGAACTCTTCATGAGATATTGATGATTGGGGTCCGACCGTCTGCCAAAGCAGATTGACCGATTGGGTGACAACGCTGTTAACGGTGAACCATCCGACAATCGCAGAAACTGGTGCGGTAGCATAAAGAAGGACGATCTCGTCTGGCTCCAGGCCAGGTAACACACGTCTGAGCTCGACCGTCTTATCGCCTTTCAATATCTTGTCTGCATAGAGTGGCTTTATTGAGAGTAAAATACCCGTTCTCTTCATTGTATCACCATTCCGCGACGATAAATCTTTAGAAAAGCGGACTCCGAAATATTGACCGGGCACTGTAAGGTGTGGGGCTTTCCTTTCGTTTGTAAGAGGATTGACTGGAAGTCATTCCATGGGACTGGCTGCTCAAACAGTTCGGTGAGAGTAAAGCGAAAAGCCGTGATTTTAGCTTGAGGGTCGCCGTTAGCTATGTTTTTCACATCTTCCCATGTATAAACGCCAAGGTGCTTAAACTTTTTATAAAGATCTGACGCAGAACCGCGCTTGATTTCGACAATTTGAGAGCAGGCTCGTATTGACTTTGTGTCAGGTTTTTTCGGATCTGAGGTGATGTACCATAAGATTCGAGAGGGGGCACTAAGAATCTGTGGATGCGCTGAGCGATAATAAACGTTTTCTCCATTTAACATCAGTTCTGGCTTTGCTCCAAATAAATCGCTCTCAGCAAGTTGTTTGTCAAAAAGCTGCATAGCCCACCAAGGCTTAATGGCAACTATATAGCTAGCGATCGACGAGTTGATGACCTTGGCGGGCCAAATCGCTTTCTCTAATTTGGCAGTCGCGTCTGGAGTTTTCGCGGTTAAAAGAGATTTTGCGTTAAAAGGAGGTGTATCGTGGTGTGCCTCGATTTTCCTTATCAATTCGTCAGGCGAATGAATTCCGTGAACTATAATCCGCTTCCAGCAGCTTTCGTGTCGGAAGAAATCGTAACGCAATAGGGCCTGTGTCAGTTCGGGATCAAGGTAGTCGTCGGTCACTGTGAGCACCGTTGCACCGTTTTCAACCGCGGTACGAGTTAAATGCCAAACAAGGTGAAATGCAAGAGTCGTTTTTAGACTCCCGCGACTAACTCGAAGAATTGGGACGTCCAGACGTGTGCCTGATATACATTCCGTCCACAAAGCGAGAGGGGTGGAGCGGTCAGTAACAATGTGTGCAGTATTTTTATCAGGGGAAAGTAAGACTTTATCGAGCTTTTGGCGAAAGTCTGAGCTTCGTTCTCCTTGGGTATAACTTAGGAAACGTTCTTGAGTTTCTTGAATGTTAGAAACATTCACTCTTCGTATTTTAGTCATAGTGCCAGCTAATCGTGCAGGGTGGTAATAGTGTCGGTGTTCGGCCTCATGGATGATCGTAACCAATTCCGCAGGAGTTAGGATGGCAAGACCAAACAACTTGTCGACTTTCTTTTGTTGTTTCAAAATTCCGGCATCATTGGTTACGAAATAGTCGGCATTTCCAGCCACACTATAAGCAATATGGTTAATGTCCGATTCGTCTCGCTTATTTATCTTGTTAGGGTAAAGTGAGCGAATCTTATGTTTGGCGGATTCAAACAGTGTTGCATCACCATTGCATTCGACAAAACGGCGAAGTGCTAGCTTGCGATTACGCTGAGTGCCAATATCGTTCTGACGCGAAATTTCGCGACGGATTTCAGGTGTGATATGAAGGGTGATTAATTCAGATAACCAATCTGCGTCAAGTGCGATAGCATCCATCATTTCGCGCGCGTCACAATCCGAAATTTGTTCCTTTGCAAGCGCAATAAAGATATTTGCATCGATTACCACCCGCTGTTTATCTCGTCCTGACATTTCATCTAGATAGTTCAATAGTGGAAGGCCTGCTAACTCTCGCTTCCATATTTGGAGAGTTTTACCCTCCGCCCGCGCAGGCTTTTCCCCTACTATCGTCAGGCCGAGCCGTCGCCAAAGGTTGTTTGCTGAATCAAAGTCTTTTCGACAAGTCAACCTCACCGACTCTAGATGCTCAACTCGTTGCTTCAACGCTTTAAATAAGATCTCTGGTATTCCTTGGCCACGATTATCAGGATGGACACACAAATGGGTGATCCTCGCATATTCCCGGCTCTTAGCATAAAGGAGATATCCAACGCACTTCTCTTTGAGTACTACTCCAAGGATTTGACCCCTCTTTGCATACTCGTTGAAAGCGCCGTCCGGAAAGAATCCGAGAGTTGCGCTGTTCATACGCCAAAGACGCTTGACTGCGGTTAAAGGTTGGCTGTTAGGCGGAATTTCAATCGTAGTCGGGTTTTCTGATGATAGTACGGTCGTGTTATCGGTCATTTGCATTCCTTGATTTTGTTGAGAATTAAGTGGTAATGCGGTTCTGTTTGGTGTGAGTGACTATTTTGAATGACGGAATGGTTTTGGTTCTCACCCTTTATGAAAACGTGCGGCTTTAGTTTTGTCCTTCGGAATCGTGAATTTTTTTGATTTCCATCTCAATTAAATCTGAAAGCGATTTGATTTCACGGGATGCTTCATCAGACAATTGCTTCCACCGCTCATTGTCGTTGCCGATAGTTGCATACCAAAGTTTTTGTAGTTTTATATAAGTTTGATTTGCGCATTCTTTGACCGTGTTGTCAAAACTAATTAGTTGAAAGACGCGTAAGTCTACAAAGAGTTCTAGCAGGCCTTTGTTGCTTTCTGCGCGGATCTTACGTCCATGCTCATCAATACTACTCATTGACTCCATTTGGATTTGGTTGAAAATTCTATGACATGATGAGCATAGGCTGATTAGCATTTTTACGCGATGTTCTGCGAGTACCGAGCGTTCCATGATGTCGGTTTGCTTCGTGGCCGCACTAGTACGTTGATAGCTCACGAATAATAGCGTAATGTTGATAAAGACAGTGGCAATGCTAATTGCAATGGTGAAGGCTTCCATTTGGTGTCTCCGTAGTTGTTGATAAGTGGGTGTTTGTGTTTTTTTTGTGTTAATGTTTTAACTGGGTTTAATTAATTTTCCGGCAAATTGCTTCTTTTGGAGAGGTGATTCTTTGGTTGGTTTTGTTTAGTGTTAAGGTGTGTATTGCGTTCAGTGTTGTTGTGGTTTGTGAGAGTCTTGAGGGAAAGCGGTCTTTAACTGGAAACTCTTTCTCTTGGTTAGACATTAGCCCGCCACCACCTTCGACCCCAAAAACCAATCACTCGGCATCGCCTCCTTCAACCGCCACTCCACAGCCATCGGCCGTTCACCCTCGTGGCTCTCGTACACCGCGGGCCCGAGGAACACGTAGGGCTGAGACTGCCCGCCCACTTTCTTCTTCTGCCGAACGAAGAGCAGCACGTTCGTTCCCATGCTCTCATGCTGGACGTAGCGCTGGCCGGTCGGGCTGGACTCCGAGGTGTTCCACTGGGACTCCCAGTGGAAGCGGGTCGGGGAGATGGCGTAGTCCTGGTACATCGTTTGTGGGGAGTAGTGGGCTTCGGTTTTGTCGAGGGTGACGAAGAAGAGGTCGGACTTGAATTCGTCGAGGTAGCGGACGCCTTCGCGGATGGGGTTGGAGTTTTCCGGGGTGAGAAGGCCGAAGGCGGTGCGGATTTCAGCGAGTGTATAACGGGCGTGAAGGGATAGGGGAACGGTGTGAAGCTCCGGGGTAACTTTAGCGCCGAGCTCCGCCAGGGGTTTGGTGACGTGGGTGGCGTGGTCGTCAAGGTAGGTGAGGAGCTCAAAGAGCTCACGCTTGATCGCGGGGTGGGCCCAGATGTGGTCGAGAATGTCTTGGGTTTGGGGCCAGCGGTCGCGGTATTTTTTGGAGCCGTGAGTGTCGCCCCACAAGGCGAAGTGAAGCATGTGCAGATAGTCGCGCTGCGTCTCGCTCAAGTCCTTCTCTTGGGGCGCGGCATCTTTTTGAAAAAGGCTCCGGTAGAAGGCCAGCCGGTCGGCGGCGTCAATGTGGAGGATGCGGTTCAAGCGACCACCAAATTCGTCTTCTTCGGGGCCCGGTTCGCGCGTGGGGAGGCCTGCTTCGCGGCGGAACTTGGTAAAATACCAATTCTTGGTCTGGTAGAGCTCTTCAATATCGAGGCCGGAGCGGTGGATGAACTCGGCCAGTCCGATGTCTTTGCCTTTTGCGGCACTTCGGAGCTCCCCGACCACCGAGCTCATGGTGGAGCCGACGGCCTCTTTGACGTTCTTAAGGACGATGTCCTTGGCGACAGCGTCGAGCTCGATGGAACAACCCGCGGGGAGGTAGGGGAAGCCATCGTTGAGCGCTTCCTCGAGTTCGCGTCGGGTGGTGCCGGTGAGCGCGCGATAGCGGTGGTCGAAGCGGAAGTTTTTGTTGGCGTTGCCAATAAAATCCATCACGGTCAGGCAGGATTTGTTGGGCGCGTGGCGCAGTCCGCGGCCGAGTTGCTGGAGGAAGACCGTGACCGACTCTGTGGGACGCAAAAAGAGTACGGTGTCCACCTCAGGGATATCGACGCCTTCATTAAAAAGGTCGACGGTGAAGATGCAGCAGAGGTCGCCAGTGATGAGCCGCTGTCGCGCGCTATCGCGCTCCTCTTTGGGAGACAGGCTGGTCAGCGCGATGGAGGGGATGCCCCTTTTGTTGAACTCCCGCGCCATGAACTCGGCGTGGTCGATGCCGACGCAAAAGCCCAAAGCCTTCATCTCGCCAACGCTGACGAGCTTGTCTTGGAGCTCTCGGAGCACCAGGTCGACCCGGGCGTGGTCGTTTGTGTAGAGGTTTTCGAGGGCGCCCTGGTTGTACTTTCCAAACGCGCCGCCGGCCCAAGCCACCTGACCGAGGTCGGTGTTGTCGTGCAATCCAAAATACTGAAAGGGGACGAGAAGCTGGCGGTCGAGGGCTTCCCAAAGGCGGATTTCGGCGGCCATGCGACCATCGAACCAGTGAAGGATGGACTGACCATCAGCGCGCTCCGGGGTCGCGGTGAGACCGACCAAAATCTTGGGTTCGACGTGCGCGAGAAGCTCGTCATACGTGCGGGCGGCGGCGTGGTGGAACTCGTCGACGATTACAAAGTCGAAGGCGTCGGGGTTCAGGCTCTCGAGTTGGTTGGAAAGGGTCTGAATCGACGCAAACACATGCTGAAAGCGCGTGGGCTTATA
The DNA here is from genome assembly GCF_003260125.1 of Lujinxingia litoralis. Taxonomy (NCBI): domain Bacteria; class Deltaproteobacteria; order Bradymonadales; family Lujinxingiaceae; genus Lujinxingia; species Lujinxingia litoralis. The sequence continues at coordinate 965,736 of NZ_QHKO01000001.1, read as the reverse complement.
CGCATCCACCCATAACTCGCCGAACGCCCCATCACGCAGAACGGTGCGGAAAGCGATTAGGCTCTGCTGAAGGATTTCTTTTCGGTGCGCCACAAAGAGCAGGGTAGCGTCGGGATTCTCGCGGCGATAACGCGCGAAGTCGAAAGCTGCGACCATCGTCTTACCGGTGCCCGTGGCGGCGACAACGAGGTTTCGAAAACGCTGGTGACGTTCGCGTTCCGTTTCGAGCTTTTCGAGGATTTCTGTCTGGTGCGGGTAAGGATTGAGGTCGACGTAGGCGATGCTAGAAGCGTCGGTACCCTTCGTAGCCGCCACGGCACGGTCCAATTTCTCGGAGTCGCGAGCCGGGTCATAGGGCTCAAAGAGCGGGTCCTCCCAGTAGTCCTCAAAGGTCGCGCGGAACTTTTCGAGAATCGCCGGCGTCTCGGCATGGGAGAGCCGTACGTTCCACTCCATGCCGTCCATCAGCGCGGAGTGCGAGAGGTTGGAGGAGCCCACGAACGCAGTTGAGAAGCCCGTATTGCGATGCAGAAGCCAGGCTTTGGCGTGCAGGCGAGTGGTTTTTTCCTCGTAGCAGACGCGAACCTCAACGTTTTCGGGGTGCATCTCATAAAGAGCGTCGAGGGCCCTTCGTTCGGTGGCGCCCATGTAGGTCGTGGTCAACACGCGGAGCTTCTTTCCCTGACGAACGTGGTCTTGGAGTTCATCGAAGAGCACGCGAAGCCCATGCCAGCGGATGAACGCGCAGAGCAGGTCGATGCGGTCGGCCGAGGGAATCTCTTGTTTGAGAACATGGCCCACCCGGGGCTCGTGACGGGCGTTGACAAGCAGGTCGCTCGCAGACAGCGGAATGCTTGGCCTCTGTGGCGTGACGGACCGGTCGGCGAATTGAGGGTGTGGCGTGCCGACGGCGTGCAGGGCTTCCGGGGGGCTTTTGACCGGGTCGTCCGCGGAGCCCGGCAGCGCGGCATCCAACGTTTCGAGGAGGCGGTTGATCAAGGCTGCCTGCTCGCTCGGTTTCCCGGCGAGACTCTTGAGCGCGCGGTGGAGTTCGCTGCCCAGATGGCGAGTCAGAAGAACGTGGGCGTCTTCTGTGAGGAGGCTGCGATCGACACGATGGTCGGGCTCGCTCTCGAGCGCTTGGTCGAGTCCAAGCGTGATGAGTGTTTCATAAAGACCGGGTACGACTTTCTTTGCCATAACTGCCTACTTCCCCCGAACGAGGTCGGTTGATTTGATGTTACCGAAGGTAACAAGGTCGGAGTAGGTAGGGCAACCGGTCAGATTGAGGAGGTCGCGGTGCTACCCATGCACCCGCCGCCACTCCCCCGGACTCATCTGATGCGCCTCCCTGAACACCCGGTGGAAGTACGACGCGCTCGCATACCCCACACGCTCCGCGATGATCTCCACATGCTCGTCGCTGTGGAGCAGGAGCTGGCGGGCGCGCGACAAACGCGCCCGGGTCAGCCACTCCATCACCGTCGCACCGGTGTGTTCCCGAACCAGCGTCGTTAAATACGCCGGCGATTTGCCCATCGCGCGGGCGACCTCTTTTAAGGAGATCGGCTCGCTGGCGAGGCGCTCAATGTAGGCCAGCGTTTCGGTGACGAGCGGTGGGGTGGTCAGTGTGCTCGTCAGGCCGGAGCGCGGGGCGGCGCGCTGGACCTCGGTCATGAGCAGCGCCACCAGGCCCAGGGTGGCGAGCTCGTGGTGGGGGGCCTGCTCGTCCAGCTCCGTGCTCAAGCGCGAAAAAAGCTCAATCACGCCCGGCAGGCGCTGCCGATCGACGCGGCGTACCGCACATGCCCCGGCGGCGACATCGTCAAAGGCGGCGGTGATCAGGCCCGGGCTGTGGGGGGCAAAGCAGAAGGGGCAGAACGCGAGCATCCAGGATTCGCCCACGCCCCGGTCGACCTCCGGCGCTCCGAGCGGCGCGTGGGGGGCGCCCTGGGGCACGAGGAAGAACTCACCTTCGCGCACCCGGTAGTTGGCGCCCTGCCAGACGCGCAGCTCTCCTTTCACCACCAGATTCAGGCTGGCGTGGTCATGCACGACCCTCGCCACGCCCGGAGCCCGCGAGCAGGGCCCGGTGCTGTGACGGACGACGAGCGTTTTATGCTCCTCCAGCGCGGAGTGCAGAAGGGGCTGAGCGGTGGGCATCGTCGGGTCTCGGGGCACGTCGGGGCTCGGGGGGCGGGGGGAATCAGTCGGTGGAGAAGGTCAGGGTCATGATGATCGAGGCCGCCGCCCGGGCGCCCTGGGCCGCCGCCTCGATCACCTGCTGGAAGCCCGTGGTGCAGTCGCCGGCGGCCCAGAGCAGGGGGAGCGCGGTGCGCTGCATCGCGTCGACCTCCACGAAGGCGCCCGTTAAGGGCAGGCCCAGCTCCCGGATAAGATCATGGGGGCGCTGTCCGGGTTTCATAAAAAGTGCGCGCCGCGCCACCCGGGTGCCGTCCTGCAGCACGATGGTGTGCAGCGCGCTGCCCGGGCCTTCCAGCGCGACGATGGGGCTGGTGTGGTGCGCGATGCCCCGGGCTTCGAGCACCTGACGGGTCTCCGCGTCCAGGGGCTCCCCGTGGGTGAGGAGCATCACGTCGTCGCTCCAGTTTTGCAGCATCGGGGCCATATGACGCGCAAACTCGCCATGGCCCACGGTGGCCACCGGCATATCGCGCACCTCCCAGCCGTGGCAAAAGGGGCAGTGGTGCACGCTCTTTGCCCAGCGCTCGGCGTAGCCCGGAATCTCGGGGGGGATCTCGACCGTGCCCATCGCCAGGAGCAGGGCGCGGGCGCGCAGCTCGTGGCCCTGCGCGGTGCGGGCCTGCCAGAGGTCGTTCTCAAACGCGAGTGCCGTCACCCGGGCCTCAACGCGCGAGAGCGTCGGGAACTCCTGAAGATCGGCCCAGGCCAGCTCCCGAAATCCCGCCGGGGTCACTCCCTCCCGCGTCAAAAAATTGTGCACCCCTGCTGAGGGCGCATGCCGTGGGCTACCGGCATCGACCACAAGCGCACGCCTGCGCGCGCGCCCCAGATAAAGCGCGGCGCTTAAACTCGCCGGCCCTCCGCCTACGATCAACACATCCAGCACTTCGGGTCCTTGCATCATGCCTCCTTCTGCTCGCCGGAGAGCCCGGCCGGGTAAGGGAAAAGAGCGACTTACCCCGCTTACGCTACGTGCTCCGGGAGGGGGGCTGTAGCCCGGATCTTTGGTTGGAGGTGCCCGATCTTTCGATCGCTGACATTTTTGGGATGGGGCCGGGGAGGGCGTCCGGAGGGCCGGGAGGGCCGGGAGGGCCGGGAGGGCGATTCGCCAGTCTTCATGCGCTTAAGCGACCTTAGTTTAAAATGAAATTTGGATCGCGAAGCGTGTAGCGCGGGGTGTGCAAAGTCCGTGGCGAGGTGCGAACCCTTCGCCGGCGCTACGCCGCCAGGGTGCCGGGCCGCGAAGGGTTAAGGGCGCCTTCTGACACCCCGACCGGGCTGGCGAAGGCTTACGTGACCTCTGCGCCGGTTGAACACGACGCCCCTAAGCCTTCGGAGCCTCGTGGTCGCCTGAAACTCCCTGCATATAGGCCTGGCTCGCGTCTTTTTAAGGGCGCAACGCGCTGGCGAAGGCTTTGTCGACCGATCTCGCGCGTTGGCCGTGGCGGCGAAGGCTTCGCAGGCGGCGGCGCGCGGGCGATAAGCGCGCCTGAGGCTCAGGTGAGCGAGGTTCAGGCGCGGGGGGGATCGGCGAAGGCTTCGCAGCTCGTCGGGGGCGCGGCCACCGGTGGGTTGCCGGGGAGGCCGGGCAGGGGCTAGAGTCGGGGCATTCACACAATCTGTCCTCGAAGTCGGGGGCCGGGCTCGACTGGCGAGCCGGCCTGTCCGGGGGGCCGTAAAACCGAGAGGTTTTGTATGGCGAAGCTTTCGAAGCAGACGGCGTACCGGTTGGCGATCAAAGAAAACGTGCGCTCGTCGGTGCGGAGCCATCGCGAGACGCTGGCGGCGGCCGTGGAGCGCAAGCTCTTTGGCAAGGAGGCGCCCGGGCCGCTGACGGTGGCGGAGTTGATCGACGCGTTGACCCGGAGTCTGGACGCGAAGTACGCGGCTTTTGTCGCGCTGGAGCAGGAGCTGGCGGTGGAGCGCAGTCAGGACGCGCGCGCCCGGGGAGGCCGCGATGAGGCCATGGAAGGGCTGCGTCAGGCCTTGATCCGGGTGCGGGGCGTGATCGAGGGGTTCTGGGGGGCCCCGGCCGTGGCTCACGCCGGGTTTATCGGCGTGACCCCGCAGGTGGTTCATGACCTGGTGATGTACGCCAAAAACGTCGACGCGCAGCTGGGCCAGGGGCTTGATGCTTTTGAGCCCCAGCTCCCGATGAGCCCGCCCGATGTGCAGGAGATGCGGGAGCTGATCCGCGGGCAGGTGGCGGCGCTGGAAGCCGCGCTGGCCACGATGGGGACCGAAGAGCGCGAAACTCAGGACCTGCAAAACCGCCGCGACCAGGCCGCCGAGGCCTGGGATAAGACCTACATTCCGGTGGCCAACATCGTGGAGCACCTTTTTCGCCTGGCCGACATGCCCGCCTGGGCCGACCAGGTGCGCCCCACCGCGCGCCGGCGCGCCGGGCTGGCCGAGGCGGCCGACCTCGAAGCGTTGGATGGCGAGGTGGAGATCGAGGGGGGCGACCCGGTGAGTGAGGAGGAGCCGGCCCCGCTCGCCGAGTGAGCGCGGCGCGTCGCGCGGGGGGATGGGTTAACGGTGCCCCGGGCGCGCGGTGATATGTCTGACGTGAGATGAACCAAAAACCCCGGGCCGCTTAAGCGGTCCGGGGTTTTTGGTGGGGGAGGGGGGCCACATCCTGGAACTCAACTTCAGCCGAGAGCGAACGATAAACAGGAGAATTGGCGCGACGGAGTACATTTTGCTTTCACTCCCCTTGTTTGGGATTTCAAACCAGCGCATGTTCGTTCGCCTGAGGGAGCTGAGACGGACATCCGGGTCTGTTGGCATCCTTACCCAACGCCCACTATGGTGGTCTTAGCGTTGAGCCTCGGTGCTTAGGTTTTGAGATGCACTGGCAGGAGAAAGGACCTTCGCAGGACGCCGACCTCATTGGGAGCCGTGATGACTGAGCAGAAGCAAACACAACGCGCAGACGCAAAAGGGCAAGCTCGATACAGCGATGAGCAGCTCCTTGATGCGAAGTGTCGTCAGGGCTCGGACCGTATTGAAGGCGCCGCTTTGCCGCTTTACGCGTACCTCTCGGATGACCCCGCCGACGATCCGCGCGGGCCGATTGAGCAGCGCTGATTCAAGGGCAGATGTCCTGACGTAAACCATCGGGACATGGGGGAAGTGAGGGTGAACGAGCGTGTTTCCCTTCGAGCGACGTTCGCCATGCTGTGAACAAAAGCGTGGCCAGAATGCGTCGATCGCCGCGGTCTTGTGCGGCACGAAACGCCCATCGGGTCTTCGCACCGGCGCGTGAGAGCGCGTTCCAATTCAACAGGGTGGGTTGCCCGAGAGTCTGAGAGAGCAGCGCTTCGATGGCCTGGCGAGAGATACGACCGTTGCCATCGCGAAAGGGATGAATCAGGCAAAGTCGGACATAGAAATCCGCCATTCGCAACCAGATTGGTGCCAGCTCAGGAGAGTTCGAGTCCCCATTAAGGTGGTGATGAAGGCCGTGGAGGAACGTGTCAAACGCATCGAGTTCTTCGTTCAACTTCTCAGGTGGAGTGGTGGCGTTTTCCTCGCGGCCGACGACGACGTGCTCCGTGCGCAGCTGGCCTCCCCAGTCGAACACTCGGCCAAACCATAACCGGTGCGCTTCTCGAATGTGCGCGAAGAGCAGCGGTGATTCTAAATTGTCGAGGTACGCACGAGCACTCGGCTGCGCGAGCAGCAATGCCTGATTGACCTCCGCCACGGAGTGAAGGTGAAGGCGATTCGTTGCGATCAGGTGCTTGTCTTCGGATGTCAACGCTTGCCGCTGAAGGTTGCTATCCAGCACGCGGAGTTGGGAGAGCGGAAACCATGCGGATCCTCCGCGGCGAAGCATGACGAGAGCCTGCGTTAAGCCAGACAATTCGCGTTCCTGCACCATCTCGCCAAAACGCCATTCGCCACAAAACACAATGTCGCCGACCTGGGCATAGCGCTCGACATCACCGTCTGCCTGAGGGTGATAATGCGTGATGTATTTCGGATTCTCCCTGTAACAAGGAAGCGACTGCACGACGTCCTGAGGAACCGTCGAAAGAGGTGCTACGCGGAGTTTGCGGGTATGGGCGTGCTGCTCGAAGACGCGAACCCGACCGTCGGGCAGAGCATGAAGTTTTATGGGGGTCCAGAAGGTCATCGTCGTCTCAGCTTGGGGGGGGCACTCCGGCCAAGCGTCGCTCGCCCCTACACACATCGCAAGCTGGTTTGGAGTTTGGCCAGGAGGCGCCGCAGACGCACGAGAAGCCCGCTGCGGTGCAAGAACAGCGCTCTGATGGCCGGGTGAGAGATGCGACCGATAAACATGCCCGGGGGGATTCGGTCGATGGCTACAACATGGACGCCGCCCGCTGAGGGTTTTAGGGGGGAATCGCCGGATCGAGGGTGAGACACCGATGTCGCTCAGACCCAAACGTGGAGGTCCCTGTGGTCTCAGATAAGAACGACTCAAAGACTGAAGAAGCACGCGCGTTGTCCACCTCTCCCGAGGAGCTGCGCGACCCGGTGACGGGCCTGGGGCCCGACGAGATCACGGAGGACGGGGTCGAGCGCACGCTTATCCGGTGGTTTTTGTCGTTGACGCCGGACGAGCGCTTGATGTGGGCGCAGGGGCATGCCCAGGCGGTGCTGAGAATGAGGGGTGGAAGGATTCTCCCCTGATTTTTTGGGGGAGATTGAGCCCGGGGGTTGTGCGTGTGACCCCTACAAAAAAATGCCCCTTAGAATGCGCCGTGGACTCGGGCCAGGCGGTGGGCTTCGTCTTCGAGGTTGAGGCGGCCTTGCTTGATCTGGCGGGCGGCCGCGGCAGGGGAGATGTGGAGGAGGGGGGCGATGGCGTCGGGATCGTGGCCTTCGGTGTGCAGGCGCAGGGCGCGGGCCTGATCAGCGGGGAGCTGGCAGAGGGCGGCCGCGCTCAGGCTCAGGGGGGAGGGGGCGCTCAGGGAGGCGCCCGGGGCGCAGGTGGCCTGCCGGCTTTGATTGCTTTTGAGGAGCTCCTCGGCCTGGTCGAGTTCGTGATCCAGGGCGGAGTGGAGGGCGTCGAGGTCGCCGGCGTCGAAGCGCTGACACACGTGGATCACGAGCACCTGGAGGGCGTCGCGGGCGGCGAAGTCGGGTGCGTGGCGCTCCAGGCGCGCGCGGGCCTGCTTGTGGAGGGATCCGTGGTGGGGGGTGGGGTGGTGGAGGGCGTCGACGCAGCGTGTGAAGCCGACGACAACCTGCGCGTCGTCGCCGGCCGCGCTGAAGACGATGTGGGAGTCGCCGGGGTCGGCGGCGCGCAGGCGTTTGAGTTTCTGCAGGGGCGCGCGCCAGGGCGCGGTGGGAGCGCCCGGGTCCTGTGGGGCGCCGGGGAGGGCGCCGGCCGGGACCAGGAGGGCCATGGCGAGCACGGGCATCGCCGCGCCCACCACCAGACCGATGCGAAAGGGCGTGGCGGTGAACCAGCGTTTGAAAAGGCGCGCGATAAAGAGGGCGACGCCGGCCAGGCCGAGCACCACAAAGGGGCTGATGGCGAGCTGCTCGATGGCCCAGAAGCCGAGGGCGAAGGTGAGGGTGGCAAAGACACCGTAGTAGGCCAGCCAGGCGAGCAGGCGCTGGGTGCGGGTGGGCTCGGCGGCCTGTCCGGCGCGCATCACGGCCTCAAAGCTGGTGCGGGTGGGGTCTGAGCTCATGGGCGGCAGGGGGTGGCGAGTGAGGGAACGCGTCGGGGCCGGCAGAATGTAGGCGTACACCTAACACGCGGCGCTGGCACCTCGCCAGAGGGTGGGGGAGGGGAGCGCGTGGCGTGTGGGGGGCGGTGTGGCCTCGGAAGAGGGGCGGGGCTCGGCTCAGCGCGAACAGATCTCGGTGCATGAGAGGTCGTGGCCGATGTTGCAGGCCGACTCCCAGGTGCGGGCGGCGGCAGCAGGCTGGCCGCGCTGGCAGAGCACCTCGCCGAGGGTGTGGATGATGTAGCCGTTTTCCGGGGAGAGCGCGACGGCCTGGCGAGCGATGCTCTCGGCGGTGGCGTCGCATTGGCCGGCGCCGTAGCAGCGCTCCCAGGCCAGGTTGTTGCAGGCGTTGGCGTCGTCGGCGTCGCAGGCGGTTTGCAGGTAGAGTTCGCGCTCCTCGGTGGTGTTCCAGTGGGCGTTGGCGAGCTCGCGGCAGGCGTGGGCGTCGCCTGCGCTCAGGCAGGGTTCTTCAAAAGAGTCTCGGTACATGGCCTGGCGCTCGTCATGCCAGCGCTTTTGGAGGCGGTTCTGGAGTTTCTGGTGGTGCTCCTTGAGGTGTTGGTCGAGGCCGACGCCGGTGCCATGGACCATGTACTGAACGCGGGTCTGGTCGCCGACGGTGTTGACCATGGGCTGTTGGCGGGCGTGGCCAAAGAGGGTGGAGATGGCCGGGCAGGCGGCTTTGTAGTCGAAACGCCAGGCCTCTTGCGGGTCGCCCTCATGGTCCAGAGGAAACTCCATCGCGCAGGGGTACTCGGCGCAGTTCACGGTGGTCTCCGGCGGAAAGATCTCGGGGCACTCGGCTTTGAGCTGGTCGACCATCTGCTCAAAGTGCTCGGGCCGAAAGGCCTCGTCGAGTTGGGTGGGAAAGGCCATGGGCAGCGCCGCGGAGGTGCGATCGATGAGCTCGGTGAGTTCCTGGTTTTGCGTGCGGGCGGCGTCGCGCTCCTGGATGGCGAGGGTGTGGGCCTGGCGAGTCTGCGCAAGCGCCGCTTCGCAGCTTGTGCCCGCGGGCCTGGCGAGCGACGTGGGATCGCTGTGGCCGTCGCCGGGGGCGGGCCGAGGGGGGGACTCGCTTGCCGGGTTGTAGGCGCGGAGCGCCGGGGGCGTCTCGGAGCGCGACGCCTGAAGGAGGAAGGGGAGGGCGCCGGAGGCCACGCCGACCACAAAGACGATAAAAAAGGAGAGGTAGGTTCGCATCGTGCTATCGCCGGCGTTGAATCGGAGCGTGGACGTGGAGAGTGCGCAGGGTAGCAGACCATTACGACCCGCGCCCAGCCTCGGTGGTACGCCGGTGGGATGAGAGGGCAGGATGGGGCCGGCGAGCGTGGCGTGAGAAAAGGGGGGCCGGGGAGAAGGTCAGAGGGGCAGAGAGGTGGTTGGGGAGGAAGAGGGGCTTTTCCTTGCGCGTTGAGGGCAGGGCGACCGATACTCCGGCCGCGCTGGTGTCCGGGCCTTTTTGCAAAGGTCGGGAGCGAGGTCTCCAGGCGCTCGGTGGTCGAGGGTTCGCCCCGGAGCGTGTGCAGGCCAAGAGGGAACCCGGTGAGATTCCGGGGCTGCCCCGCAGCGGTGAGTACGCCATGAGCTATCGTTGATGTCGCGTCCGCTACATCGAGAGCACTGCCAGGCTGCGTTGCAAAGCCTCGATGATGCTAAAGCATCGTCTGCGTTTTGCGCCTTGCTGGCCGCACTCTCGATCTCGCATCCAGCGACATCACCTTCTGCTCAGGGCGTTGACGAGAACGAAAGCCACACCAATGGCACTGCCCCCTGATAAAGGGCGTGGGAAGCCGTGGCCGGTAGGAGGTTGGTCCCGAGATGGGAGCGCCACGCTCGTAAGCCCGAAGACCTGCCAGCGCCGGGAGTCCCCGAGAAAAGGGAGCCCGAAATCGACCTTGAATCTCGCGGGAGATGGGCAGGTCGCCGTGCGCCGACATCCGTCGGTTGCTCTGGCTTGCTGTGCATCTTCGGCCCCCACACGCTTTTGAGAGGCAGATCCATGCACAGCTCCAACGACTCGACCATCCAGCAGACCCTCGCGCCCGGCCTTGTGACCGAGGTGCAGCTGATTGAGATGGTCTTTCCGCAGCAGACCAACCACTACGGCACGCTCTTCGGGGGGCAGGCCCTGGCCCTGATGGATAAGGCCGCGTTTATCGTGGCCTCGCGCTACACGCGGCGCACGGTGGTGACGGCGTGCAGCGAGCGGTGTGATTTTCATGTGCCGGTGCGCCAGGGGCAGCTCGTGGAGCTGACGGCCCGGGTGGTGGAGACGGGCCGGACCTCGGTGACGGTGGAGGTGACGCTGGTGGCCGAAGACCTCTTAAGCGGCGATCGGCAGCCGGGCACCCGGGGCAAGTTCGTGATGGTGGCGCTCGATGCGCACGGAAAGCCCACGCGGGTGCCGGAGCTGGAGAGCATGGCGAGTCAGGCGCCCTGAGGCTCAGTCGTCGCGCCGGATGGGGTCGTCCTCGGACATCGCCCGGGGGAGCGAGGCTTCGGCGCGACCAAAATAGCCCCCGGTGTCGCTGATGAGCTCTGAGGTGGCCATCTCTGTGAGGTCGGGAGGGGCTTTGAGGCTGAGGGGGTGGAGGTCGACCTCTATGGCGAAGGGCGCGCCCACCGAGTGCTGTAGGTCAATGGCCACGAAGACCAGGGCGTCGCCCTGCCAGCGCGGTGAGAGCGGCGGTGGTGGACCACTCGGTGGGGGGGCGGCGATCAGGTCGGGCCAGGTGTCTTGGGAATGGCTCTCGGCGCGGGTTTCCTCATCCCAGACGGCGACAAAGGGGGGCGTCGACGTCTCGGGGAAAGAGACGGTGTTCCGGCTGAACTACGGGCTGGAGTGGATGACCGACCTGGTGGGCAACTCGCCGGAGCGGGGCATGCTCGTGCAGCTGGGGCTGGCCACCTACTTTTGAGAGCCGGGGCCCGCACGCGGGCCCCGGGGCTTTCAGGTGGTGAGTTTGAGGCCGGCCAGGCCCAGCACGACCAGCACAATGCTGAGCCAGCGCAGGGGGGAGGTGCTGTCACCGTAGACCAGCATCCCGAGGATGGCCGTGCCCACCGCGCCGATGCCGACCCAGATGCCGTAGGCCGAGCTGGCCGGGAGCACCTTCATGGCCTGGGAGAGCAGATAGAAGCTCGCGCCCATGGCGATCACAGTGAGGATGGAGGGGATGGGGCGAGTGAAGCCGTTGCTTTCTTTGAGCCCTGTGGCCCAGCCTACTTCGAGGAGGCCGGCGACGATGAGGGCGATCCATGCCCTGGTCATACGCGCTCGTCTTGATTGGCGAGGGTCGTCCCTCAATCAAACGACAGGCGCTCAGGTCGTCCTGAGCGCCAGAGGGTGGCGAGGCGCCAGCCGGCTCGTCTCGTAGAAAAGATAAGCGCGCCCGGCGTACCCGGGGGGGATAGCCACCGGTGGCGAGAAAGTAAAGGCCCCTACAAGCGCGCGCGACGGGGGCTTCTTGTTCAGGTGGGTTCGTCGCGGGTGCCGTCGGCATAGCGGGCAAAGCGGCCCTGATCGCCGGGGTGGACCGGGCCGTTGTCGCTAAAGTTCCAGCCTCCGAAGCCGGTGCTCTGGTAGTCGAGGTAAGCCTGGCGGATCTCCTGCTGGGTGTTCATGACAAAGGGGCCGCGTTTGGCCACCGGTTCGCCGATGGGCGCGCCCTGCAGCAGGAGCACTTCGGCTTCGGCCGGGCCACCCTCCAGGACGATGGGGCCGGGGTGGTCGAACTCCACGCGCCGCTTATTGGCGATGGCGCGGGAGGCGACTTTGACGCCCTGGCCGGTGTGCACGTAGAGCGAGCGCAGGGTGCCGGGGCGGACCGGCGGCAGCTCAATGCGGGCGCCGGCCTCCAGGCGAATCGACCAGATGGCCACGTCGCTCTCTGCCCGGGAGGCCCAGGAGGCCGGGGGCGGTGCGGGGGGGCGCTGGCCCTGGTAGGCGCCGGCGGCCAGGGTCAGCTCCACGATGCGCCCGTGGGCGTCGGTCTCCACGACCCGGGGGATTGCTTCGTTCCAGAGCATGGTGAAGTGCGGGTCGACCATTTTGTCGGCGCGGGGCAGGTTCAGCCAGATCTGGAAGAGTTCCAGGGGGTTGGGGGCGTCGTCGCGCAGGAGCGGGAACATCTCGGAGTGCTGAATGCCGGCGCCGGCGGTGAGCCACTGCACGTCGCCCCCGCCGTAGCGGGCGGCGGCGCCCATGGAGTCGGTGTGATCGAGGTAGCCCGAACGCACCACGGTGACGGTTTCGAAGCCGCGGTGGGGATGGCGAGGAAAGCCCGGCACCCGGCGCCCGTGGTACATGCGCCAGGGCTGATGCTCGGCGAAGTCCCGGCCCAGGTGGCGTCCGGCCAGCGAGGCGTCGGGCGCCATGGTGCCATCGCTGGCGGGGTAGTCGTCGCGGTGATGGGCGCAGAAGAGAAAGGGGTCGGAGGTGGGCCAGTTCATGGTGGCGATCGGGGTCACCGCCTTGATCGGGGCGGCCGGCAGCGCCGCCGCGGCGGCTTCGGTGGGAGCCGGGGCGCTGGCCCGGGCCGGGGCCGGGCGGTTATCGCGCTCGATCTTCTGGCAGGCCGCCAGCGGGAAGAGGCTCCCGGCGGCCAGGAGCTTGAGCGCGGTGCGCCGGGCGACCACCGGGCTGCCCAGGGTACCGGGAGAGGGTTCGGTGAGGACCAGGCGGCCCTCGAGCCTTTCGTCGACGATCTGGAGGCGCTTACTGCCGTGGTTGTAAAGATCCCAGGCGTCGAAGAGCTGGCGAGCGACCGCGTCGCCCGGGGGCTGATCAGCGGGCGCGAGCGTCGCTCGCCAGGCTTCCAGCGCATCGACTACCCGGGCCTGGTCCGCGCTCAGGCGCAGGGAGCGGCGCAACGCGTGCAGCGAGCCCGGCACCGGGAGTTCGCCCTTTTCTCCGGTGCCGATGGCGTTCCGGGGCTCCGGAGCCAGGGCGTTGAGCAGCCAGCCTACCCCGTGCCAGAGCTCCTCAAAGGCCCAGTCAAAGGCCTCAAAGGTCAGGTTTTCGGTGGCTTCATCCAGGTAGTCTTTGGCGCGTTGCAGGGCGTCTTCAGGCGTCATGAGCGTTCTCTAAGGGGGTTATTCCACACACGTGGGGCGAAACCGGTGCGCGGCGAGATTCATTTCATAGATGTGGTTCATATGGATGATGCATGGTTTTAATAGGGGGAGTGGGCCTCTTCGAGGGAGTCGACCCCGCAGGCTTCAAAGGCCTCTTTGACCTCTTTGAGGCGGGTGCCCTCCAGGGCCAGGCCGAGGTGCCGGGTGAAGGTCAGCGAGACGCGGCTGAAGTCGGCCTGGCGCAGGTCGCAGTGAATCAGGCGCGCGCCGTCGAAGCACGCGTCGATGGCGATGACCTCCTGGAGGTCGGCCTCTTCGAAGTGTGCAAAGGAGCAGTTTGCGCCGCGCAGGTTGGCGCCCCGGAGTTGCGCGGCGCCAAAGCGGCAGTGGCTCAGGTCGGCGTCGACTAAAAGGGTGTGGGTGAGGTCGGCCCGGGAGAAGTCGACGCAGCTTAAGTCCAGGCGAGAGAGATCGACGCCGCTTAAGTCGACGCCGGCCAGGCGCAGGAGGCGGCGGCCGCCGTCAGGAAACTCCCCGGAGTGATCGCGGATAAGGAAGATGACGTCGCGGCGGCTTAAATCGGCCATGGGGACTCCCGGAAAGGATGAGAAAGGGGGGGCGTTGGGCCGGGCGATGATCCCGGGGGGCGCGCCGGGACGCAAGGCCGAGGTGCGGGCCCGGGAGAGGGGCGCGGCACAAAAAAAGCCCCGGCCGGGGGGGCGGGGCTTGCGGGACGAGCCTTGAGGGGAGGTTAGCCCATCATGTCGCCGAAGATCGCCCGGATCACGCCGCGGGCCGAACTCAGCGCCACGTAGGTGGCAAAGAGCACCAGCACCACGTTGATGGCGTTGAGCTTCCAGTCGTTGACCCGGTGGCCCATGGTCTTTTTGTCGTTGACCGCCCAGAACAAAAAGGCCGCGGTGATCGGCAAACCGAAGACGCCGTTGATGGCCGGGAAGAGGGTGACCATCTGCACGATGGTCAGGCCGGTGACGGCCGAGACCAGCGGGGAGCTCATGCCGATGAGGATGGCGCCGGCGTAGATGGCGCGAAAAGCCCGGGTGTCCTGCTCTTTTTGGGGGGCGTCGAGGGCTTCGAGGATCATGTAGGGGACGGTCCACATGATGGGGACGATGCTGTTAAACGCCGCACAGATCACGCCGATCAAAAAGACCACCATGGCCCACTCGCCGAGGACCTCGGCCAGGGCCTGGCCGGGCGTGATAAAGGAGGTGAGTTCGGTGTAGCCGGCCGGGCGCAGCACGGCGGCCGAGACCACGATGATGCACACGGTGATCAGCCCGCCGACGATGTAGCCAAAGGCCAGGTCGTGGCGCACCTCCGAGAGGTCTTCGTCGCGGGTCCAGCCCTTCTTTTTGACCAGGATCGATTCCAGAAAGAAGTTCGGCCACAGGGCGGTGGTACCCAGGATAGCCGCGCCCAGGAGCATGGCGCCGGAGTCGGGCAGCGTGGGGAGAAAGCCCGCGGCCATCTCGGCCGGGGCCGGGCCGCTGGCGCCGGCCACCACCACGTAGAGCACCAGGAGCACGAACATCATGGCGGTGACAAAGGTCTCGACCCGCTCGTACTTGAGCACTCCGGTGAGGATTGCCACCAGTCCGGTGACGACGGCTACCGGCTGCCAGGAGAGGGCCTGGCCGCTCAAAATCTCAAAGGACATGCCCACCGCCGCGGTCAGGGCCACGGTCCAGGCGATGCAGCCCAGCGACAAAAAGAGGGCCAGGAGCAGGGCCGGGCCTTTGCCGATTTTCTTGCGGATGAAGCCCATCAGGGTGTCGCCAAAGATGCCCAGGCGGGCGCTCATGTCCTGGGCCATAAAACCCAGGAGAACTGCGCCGACCACGGCCCAGATCAGGGCGTAGCCGTATTCTACACCGGCCTGGCTGGCGATGTAGATGGAGCCGCTACCGAAGTAGCTGGCGACCATCACAAAGCTCAGGCCGTATTTTTCGAAGAAGCGATGCCATAGGGACTGCTGTTCGGACATAGAACCTCAAGAGGCAAGGCAGGTGAGCCGGCCTTCAGCCGAGCTCCACGCGCGTGTCTGGGGGAGAAGTGCCGGGCGCGATAAGCGGCCGGCGCGATAAGGAAAAGGGACGCTGGCCAGGGCCAGGGCTCAGGCGCTGCCGGCGCCCGAGAGCATGTAGAGTCCGAGGCCCAGGAGCACGAAGGCCAGGCCGAGCTTGAGGCGTTCGGGCTGGATGCGCCGGGCGATGACCCAGCCGGCGGCCGTGCCGATCAGCAGGGGGACGCCCACCAAAAGGGCCAGGGAAAGGTCGATGGCGCCCTGGAGCGCGAAGCCCAGCGCGGCGAAGGCGGCGATGAAGATCGACTGGACCTGGGCCAGGGCCACCGCCAGGAGCATCGGCACCCCCAGGACCACCATCAGGGGGACGGCCAGCACCGGCCCGCCCACGCCGAGGAGGCCGCCGGGAAGCCCCACCGCCAGGCCGAGCCCGGCCATGGCCAGGCGGCCCGTTGGCGAGCCGAGCTCAAAGTCTGCCCCTGGCGCGGCGGCGTTGCCTCGTTCACGCCACAGGATCAGGACGCCGGTCAGCAGTACGAAGGCGCCGAGCAGGAGGCCGAAGAGGTCGGCGTCGAGCACGGTGTTGAGCCGGGCGCCGGCAAACGCGCCCAGCACGCTGGTCAGGCTCAGGATCAGCGCGCTGGTGCGGGCGGTGGGGGGCGCGAGCTGGCCGGAGCGCAGGTAGGCGTAGCTGCCCAGGAGGCCGGTGCCGACAAAGGTCAGGCTGGCGGTGCCGGCCACGGTGGCCGGGTCGAGGTTAAGGAGCAGAAAGAGCGCGATCGTTACAAAGATCCCGCCCGGTCCGATGGTGGTGATGCACACCCCGCCGATGAGGGCGATGAACACAAGAAGGATGCCTAGCCCGACAGACATAGAGGCCCAGGGTTGGAAGACGAGTCAGAGGTTGTCGCGGGGGGACAACACGAGCGAAGGGCGCCGCGGCTTCCCGTGAAAACGAGGGCGGGGCGTGCGAGAAAAGGGCGGTGAGTATACATAATTCAGGTGTCGCTGTGCAGGGGGGATCTCAGGTGGTGGGTTCCGGCCGATTGCCGGCAGGGGCCCCGGGGGGTTAAGCAGGTGGGGAGTTTGCAAAGGGGGTGCGCCGGCGGTCGGGCCGGGCGCTCCGCGGATGAGATGCGCCAGCGGGCGCGAGACTTTGGAGACAGGGAATGCGATTGAGCAGGAAACTATGTGTGGCGGGCGCGGGGCTCTCATTGCTGGCGGCCTGTGCGTCGCCGAAGGGGAGCGCGAGTGACGAAGCGCCCGAACTCGGGGTGGAGGTCGTCTCGGAGGCCGGGGCCGAGGTCACTGGCAAGCCGCGTTTTGGGAGCTTTGGCTTCGATGCCGAGGGGATGGGCGCCGGGGTGGCGCCGGGCGATGACTTTTACGCGTACGCCAGCGGCGCCTGGCAAGAGAGCACCGAGATTCCGGCGGACCGCTCCCGCTACGGCGTCTTCGACATGCTCAGCCTGGAGGCCGAAGAAAAGGTCAACCAGATCATTGTCGCCGCGGCCCGCGCCGGCGGCGAGCCGGGGAGCAACACCCGGCTGATCGGTGAGCTCTACGCCAGCTGGATGGACGCCGAGAGCATCGAGGCGCGGGGGCTTAAGCCGCTTGCCCCTTACCTCTCGCGCATTCAGGCGCTGGGCTCGCATGCCGAGGTTGCCTCGTTGATGGCCGAGCTGCCCTATCAGCACCTGGTCCGCATGCGCATCATGCCCGACCCGGCCAACCCGAGCGTGTACGCGGTGAGCGTGGGGCAGAGCGGGCTGGGGCTGCCCAACCGCGACTATTATCTGGACACCTCGGAGCGCTTCGAGCAGTACCGCCAGGCCTACGTGGCGTACATTGCCACGGTCTTTGAGCTGGCGGGCTTCGACGATGGCGAGTCGCGGGCCCAGGCGATCCTGGAGCTGGAGACGGCGATCGCCCGAGCCCACTGGACCCGGGAGCGCTCGCGCCAGGTTGAGGAGACCTACAACGTGCTCACGCTGGAGGCGTTCAACGCGCTGGCGCCGCAGCTTTTGCTGGCCCGGGGCCTGGAGATCCGGGGCCTGGGTGGGGTTGATAAGGTCATCGTCTCGCAGCCCAGCGCGCTGGAGGGCATCGGCCAGGCCTTTGAGGGGGCGTCGCTCGATCGCCTCAAAGATTACCTGATCTTTCACTTCATCTCGGATCGGGCGTCGTGGCTGCCGCAGGCCTTTGATCAGGCCAGCTTTGAGTTCTACTCCCAGACGCTGCGGGGCACCCAGGAGCAGCGCCCCCGGGATCGCCGGGGCACCGAGCTGGTGGGCTGGGCCCTGGGCCACGCCGTCGGTCAGGAGTACGTCGCGCAGCACTTCTCGCCAGCGTCCAAGGCGCAGATGGACGCGCTGGTGGCCCACCTGATCGAAGGGTTTAGGGGGCGGCTACAGACCCTGGAGTGGATGGATGATGCCACCCGGGCTCAGGCGCTGGAGAAGCTCTCGAGCTTTGAGCCGCGCATCGGCTACCCCGAGAAGTGGGATAGCTACGAGGGGCTCCAGCTGCAGGCTGACGATTACTTTGGCAACCGCATGCGCCTCAGCGAGCATCGCTGGGCCCGGGAGCTGGAGCGCTTTGAAGAAGGGGTGGACCGGGAGCGCTGGAGCTGGCCGCCGCAGATCGTCAACGCGAGCTACAACCCGCTGATGAACCAGATCACCTTCCCGGCCGGGATTCTGCAGGCGCCATTCTTTGACCCGCACGCCGACCCGGCCATGAACTACGGGGCAATCGGGGCGGTGATCGGCCACGAGATCGGCCACGGCTTTGATGATCAGGGCCGGCGCTTTGATGCGCAGGGCCACATCCGCGACTGGTGGACCCCCCAGACCAACGCCGCGTTTGAAGAAGCCTCCGGCCGGCTGGCCGAGCAGTACTCGAGCTTCTGCCCGATCGATGACCTCTGCGTGAACGGGCGCCTCTCCATGGGCGAAAACATCGGTGACCTGGGGGGGATGCAGATGGCCTATGCCGCCTGGCGCACCTTTGTAAAAGAGACCTACCCGGAGGGAGAGGCCCCGGTGATTGACGGATTCACCGGCGATCAGCGCTTCTTCTTGGCCTGGGCTCAGGTCTGGCGCTCGCTCTACCGCGACGACGCGCTGCGCGCCCAGCTGGTCAACGGTCCGCATTCGCCGGGGATGTACCGCGTCAATGGCGTGGTCCGTAACCTGGACGCCTGGTACGAGGCCTTTGATGTGACCGAGGACCACGCGCTCTACCTGCCGCCGGAGGAGCGCGTGCGCATCTGGTAAAGGTCGGCCGCTCTCCCGGCCCCCCCGGGACGGCGAAGGCCTCCACAAAAAAAACCGGCGCTCGCCAGTGGCGAGCGCCGGTTTTTTTGTGCGTGGCGAGGGAGGCGGCTCAGCCCCCCAGACAGGTCTGGGAGGAGAGGGCGTCACAGAGGTTGGAGGAGCACTCGCTATTTTGTGAGCAGGGCTCGCCATGGGCGCGTTTGCACAGGCCGGCATCGCAGCTGCGGACAATCCCGTCGGCGTTGGAGCACTCGGCGCTGCTCTGGCAGGAGACGCCGTCCAGCGCGCCCGGGGGGATGGTGCAGGTGGACTCCTCGTCGCCACTGCCACTGCACACGGCCTGCGGATCGGCGCATTGAGAGGCGTCGTCGCAGGGCTGGCCGACGGCCAATTTGGGCCGACAGCTCCCCTCGGTGCGGCAGCCCCCTTCGGTGGAGACGTTGCAGGGCTCCTCAAAGGCGCAGTAGAGCCCCTCGCAGCACTCCAGGGAGTCGTCTGGTGAGCAGGTCCGGCCCCGCTCAAAGCAGGCCAGTGCCGTACAGCTTCCGCCCAGGCAGGATTCACCGGAGAAGCAATCGCTATCGCTGGCGCAGGAGCTGACCCCGTCGCCGGAGCAGCCGGCGAAAAGCAGCCCCATCAGCATGGCGAGTACCGTGATGAGGAGATGGCGAGCGGGGGCCTGGCGAGCGGTGACCATCGGGAAGCTCCGGGGGATGGAGGGGGAGACGCTCGCCAAGGTTACGTGAAGGGGGCGGGGGGCTCAAGATTCTGGCGGGTGGGTATGCGGGGGGAGGAAACCCGGCTATCCCGTGTGGAAAGAAGTCATGATTGGGGGCGATGTGCTTCCGTTCGACTTCTTTAGGTGGCGGGATAGGCGCGTCGATGTTTTGAGGGGCGATTCACAACGAAAGGTACTTCGAGCATCCGACGTGGGTGCACACCAGTTCGTAGAGAAAAGAGCTTGGGACGCTTAGCTGTGGGAAGGAAGGCTGACTCGACCTGCACCTCAAACGGTACACGGCGGTCGCGGTGAATTTCAGCGTCACAGTGGTCGAGGACTGGGTTGTCGCGGTGCCACAAGGCGAAAAACAGTCGCCGGGCTCCTGCCTTGATTGTGCTCGCAGGCCCCACGTGCGCTCGAAGCAACGCCGGCGGCGACCAGGTGAGTCGCGTCCACGAAGCCCCGGTAGTCCCACTGACTCACGCCATCTTAGTCAACCTGTTCGAGACGAAAGTGAGGTGAAAAGTGCCTGAAGAGCAGGGTGTTAATCGGTAGATCGAGGTAGGGGTATTAGAGTCATAAAGCGCATGGCGAGTCGCGCCAACTTGCGCGTGAGTAGAGACGCATGTGCGAGTGAATTCCTGGAAGGCTATGTCTGCGACAACACCACGCTGACGGGCTCTCTACTGGGGCCTTCGTGGTGGACTCGAGAAGAAACGGAGACGTCTATTACAGCTATGACGCGTTAGGACGAGTCAGTTGGGCTAGTCGGACAAGCCCGCTACATACCAACGCGGATTTCAGGCAGCTAACTGGATTCGACCGTCCGGCGACCGTGGAGCATATGTTCACCTACGATGATCTCGGTCGTGTGGACACGGAGGATATCACGATCGCGGGTGTCGTGTTTCCTTCCATTCAACGAGACTACGCCTTGCTTCCGGATAGTTCGGAGGTATCTGTGTCGTTCCCCTCTCGGGACGAACTGCGGATATATGATGGAAGAGGTCGACTGGAAACGCTGATGTCCGACGCGTTGCCAGATGCGATCGAGTTTGACTGGGCAGGAGACCTCTATACTGGGCGTGTCCAGGGGATGGGGCCTTTCAGAGAAGTGAGAAAAATTAATGATTTCGGTGAGATCATGGCGCAACTGTTTTCTGGAGCGTCAGATCAATCTTGGAAAGACCCGAACTTTACTCAAGCCTATTGCCAGGGGTTCTCGTCATGTTCATCAACTCTTATGGACGTGTCCTACAAGCGTGATGGCTCCGGGCGTGTTGATGAAAAGAATGTGGCGTATGAATTTCCAAGGTCCACGGTGCGGACGACACCGTCGTTTAATTCGCAGCGCTATACATATGATGCGAGGGGACATCTTGGGAGTTTTGTTGAAGAGCGAAATTCTGTCGGGCAGTTTCAGCGCCCAGTGTCAACGTTTGCTGTGGACTATAAGCGAGGGGTTCATGGTTCGGTCGTTGGATGGGAAACCTCTATCAATGATCAAGAGTTTAACCACGGTGCTACACGTTTTCCGGATGGAAGCGCCGAGTCTTTTCATCCGGACCCCGGTGTGGGCGCTCCGGAATACGTAAAGTACGATGATCGCGGTATGATAGCGCGGCTTGGTCGATTCGGTTTTGTTTACGACCAGTGGCATCAGCTGACTTCGGTGCAGGTAGAAGACGAAGAGTTTTCCGAAAGCTATCTCTACGACTTTGCCGGCCGGCTAGTCGCAACGATTAACCGGGACGATTCCCAGGGGGCTTCGGTTGACTTCCTGATCCTTGATGGCGAGAAGCTCGTCGAGCAGTGGCGAGGTGCAGCCAGTCAGTATGAAGGTGGTGATCAGCTTGAGCTGCGAAGCGAGTACTTCTGGGGCCCTTTGCAGCAGCAGATGGTTGCGGCACGGACCGTAGAGAGCGGCTTTAATCTGGTGTTCCCACTTACCGACGCGCTGCAGTCCATCATTGGGATTTGGAACGAAGACCAGGTCCGTATCACGGAGTACGCGGAGTATGATGCCGAAGGACGCATCAGTGTGCGTTCGCCCGATGACACGGAGGATTGTTCGCAGCGTAATCTGGTTGACGCTCCCTGCCACATGAACAGCCTGCCACACTTCGGGTTCACCGGCGCCTTCCGCTCCACCACCACGGGCCTCTATCGTTTTGGCGCCCGCTGGTACTCGCCGCGTTTCGGTCAGTTTATGGGGCCCGATCCGCTGTGGTACGTGGATTCGTTTGATGTGTACGGTTATGCGGCGTTTGATCCGGTGAATCGGTGGGATCCGAGTGGGATGGCGTCGAAGGGGATGGGGGATAGTGGTGGGAGGGGGTTATGGTCTAGGTTAGTAGATTTTTTTGGAGGTGGATCGGACTCGGAAGCTGAGGGTGAGTATGAGGAATCGCTTCCAGGAACAGATCTTCCCGGAGCGAATTTTGGTAATCCGCTTCCTCTTCGTCAAGGACCGGGTCCTAGTTATCGTCCTCCGCTCCCGTCGTCCCACAATTCAAAAGCTAAATCTCGTGTGTCTCGGCCAGAGATTAGCCGTAATGGAAATGATATTGATATTCATCTTACATTGTATTTCACATCTAATGTAGGTCGAGTTTCAGACGAAGTCATGGAACGTGTCCAGAGTGAGATTCAGAATCAATGGTCAGGTCAGTTCGGGAGGTATAGAGTCAACACGACAGTTACTGCCTTAAGAGGACAGAGAACACCGTGGGCGGCGCTCATGGGTTTCGGGCATCGAGTGATTATTACAGGGCTGACTCACAGAATTCGACGAGGAGTCACCGCGGCAGTTAGAAAGGGGGTCCTTAGGATGGGAGAACAGATACCAGCAGAAACAATGGCTCATGAAATCGGACACTTGTTTGGGCTCGGTGATAGATATGAGAAAGGTGGAGATACTTATCCAGGATGGGAAGGGAATATTATGGGGCTTCCGAATGAAGATTATAGTCGGTCGGTTTGGGAGGTGAATATTCTTAATATACTTGAGTTTCATGGGTTGACCGAGCCTGGAGACTACCAATGAGAAAAGCGATGTTGGTTAAGGGTGGTGGTTTGTTTGGCGTGTTGTTTTTGTGTCTTTTTGGTTTGGTGGTTGTTTTGTTAATGTGTGATTTTTTAGCTCGGCCAGTTGGTAGTTTGTTTGGCCTCTCTAAAGTTAATCGTGGCTTGGCTCATGAGGATTGGAAGGTGTATCCAATTGGTTGCCATGTTATACAGCTTCCAGATGAATATTCATTGATAGGTTTGTATGTAAAGGATGAGCCTGTATATTGGGTTGTAGAAAAGAGTGCGTTAACGGTTGGTGAGAACACGAATGAGCTAGTTGTTGGTTTTGATTACTTGCCTTCTGGTGAATTTTCGGTTGAGGTTTTTTATAAATCTTCATTTTTGAGTATATATGATGGTTTTAATTTTAACTTTCCCTATTTCGTTGAGTTTGCTATGGACGAGTTGGAATGGACTTTAAGTGCATATGGGTTATTTGAATATCGCGAGTTTGACCAAGATGAAATGGTTGTGCGTGAATACTACTCAGGAAAAGGCACAAAGGAAACAACAGACGCGCTAGTCCTTCGACAACCATTGCCTTTGAATGGTAAGTTTGGAGTTCTTTTTGTTGATTATCATAATGGCTTGAAAAAAGATGGGCAATTAATGAAGGAGGTTGCAAATACACTTCGCATCGATCAAAGGTTGTTTGGCGATTTGATAGATGGACATGGTGAGCTCAATTCATTTGATAGTATGCGTCTCAATTACGGAATATTTGAGGTGGGTTCTTTAAGCGTAGATGAGTATGACCAACTACCGCAGGGAATGGAACAGAGTGTTTATTGGAGTCATGAGTCAAGGTCTTGTAAAGACCTTACAAAGAGTCTGGTGGCGCCTTCTAGATATATCGCCGACTATCGAGGAGTTATAGAAATGAGGTCATATGAATGAATTCATTAGGCATGTGGGGTTGTGCAGCTTCTGGTAAATAATTGCCGTGTGAATAAGTGTATGTGTTTTGAATGTTTGCTAGGGTGAGTTGACTCCGTAATCGGGTAAGCGGCGAAGTTTTTCTATATTACGTCGTCTGTTTGTTATTTGACTCGCGTTTAATAACGTGAACCACTCGCATAAAATCAACTTCCACGTTGGAGATATCGTATAGGCAAGGGCAACGCACTGAGTTTTTCATAACGCGCCATTGCAACTTATCGGCGTGGCGGACGTACTCGCAATCGAATCGCTTCTGATTTTGACATGTTTTGACGTGGGTGTGGCCCCCGTCGGTAGATGGTTTACGCCGGAGCGTCTCAATATCATCCTGGTGCAGTGCCCCCCCATAAATCAAACCACCAAATCGCCAAACTGAGCACCATACTCAGCAGGTGATTTGTACCCGAGCGCCTGGTGGGGCCGCTCGGTGTTGTAGAACTCGACCCAGGTCTCAATCGCCTCTCGCGCCTGTGCAAAGGTCTTGAAGTTGGTCATCCAGAGGCCCCTTCCTTCAGAGAGCGGAAGACGCGCTCCATCAGCCCGCTCCGCTGCGGCGTCCAGGGTGAGTTACGCTTCGGGGTCAGGCCGTACTGGTTGGAACGCCCGGTGAGTGCCTTCGACGTGAAGGCCGTGCAATTGTCACTGCGCAGTACCTGCCGCGACTCATCATTAGCGCAGACTTTTCGTTGTCCCCGCGAAGGCGCATCTTCAGTGCTTCCGCCTTCAGTGCTTCCGCCTTCAGTGCTTCCGCCGCATACGAAACACTCCCAACATCACCAACAATATCGCGGCCAGCGACCCACCGGGGTGCCCGGCCGGCACGCTGGCGCATCCGCCCGTGTCTCCGTCGTTCGATGGGCTGGCACCCGCATCGTTGTCTCCTGCATCGTTACCCTCGCCAGTGTCGGGGCTGCTGACATCCGGAGCGCCGACGTCCGGCGAGCCTGCATCCGGTGTCCCAACATCCGGGCTTCCTGCGTCGGGCGTGTCGCCCGTCTCGCTGCAGGCTGTCGTTACGCGCTCGTTCCCCTCAAGCACGCTGCTCTCGCAGACGGCGTCTCCCGGGCAGTCCGCATCGCGGGTGCACTCCAGATCCGCGGCGTCGCCGAAGTCGCCGTGAGTGCTGTTGGCGCGAATCCGAAAATCCGCGACGCAGAAGGTCGTATCTTCGGCAAAACCGCCGTTGGCCCAGCCGAGCAGGTAGCCCTGATCCATAAAATTGCCGCGTTCCGCAAAGGAGATTTGTTCGTCCAGGGGAACGTCGGCGTAGGAGACGACCTCTTCATCGAGGTTGCCGGTGATGCGCTGACCATCCTTGAAGATCTCAAAAACTCCGAAGTCGCCCTCTTCGCGGGCCAGATCCAGGAAGATGTGGATGTCGATCCAGTCGCCCAGGCCGTCTTCGAGCAAGAGGGGCATGGTGCCCTCGTTCATGGCGTGGCCGTAGTTGGCGCCGTCTACGCCGATGTAGACCGAGGGGGAGGCGCCGCCTTCGGCCGGCCAGCTTTCGCTGGAGACGGAGATGTTAGCGTTGACCTTGCCGTAGTCTCCTGACCACAAAACGAAGTTTTTGTGGTTCCCGGAGGTGTGCACGTAGTTCGCGGGCACGAAGAGCTTGTAGGAGATCTCCAGCTGCACGGCGTCGATGGGCAGCGCGAAGCGTCGCTCGGCCCAGCCGTGGCCCGGCTCGGGATCGTCGGGGTGGTAGTCGAAGACCAGGGTGTTGCCGAAGGTGTCCGAGCCCGGGCAGGCGGCACCGTAGGTGGTTCCGGCCCCGCTCGACGCCCAGAAACCCTCCGCAAAGGGGCTCTCGAAGTCGTCGTAAAACTCCCAGTCGGGGTTGACCAGGGTGGTTTCGGCTCGGGCTGCAGCCGGGAGGAGGAGCAGCGCGGCGGCCGCGAACACCTTCGTCTTCATAACGTTCTCTCCTACGCTCACGAACTCGCCGAAACGGGAGCAGGTCAGGGGGGCAGGCGTCGGTGCTGACGCCGGGGATATTCTTCGATGGGAGATGAGCGTAGTGCGCGCGTGGAAAGGAAGACAAGGGGCAAGTCGCTGCCTCCCCCTCGTCGAAGCGTGTGGTATTTTGCCCCCCTGACAATCAAGCCACCAGGCGCTCTTGGATATCCGGGATAGTCGCCCGTCAGTCGGGGTGTGGCGGCTCTTCCGAGCGCCGCGGCACCCATCCGTCACGCTGAAGGTGGGGGGGGAAGGCGATGTCCTGTGCCAAAATGTCGCACTTTTAGAGAACCGAGGGGATGCCGGGTCGGCCGGGAGCGGGGGCGGCCGGGTTTGGAGCTCGTTGGAAGGTGTGCAGCTTTGGGCTCAAGCAGGCGACGAGGTCTCTTGAGCGGCGGAGCGGTGATGTCAGACCCCCGAGAGGAGCGCTATGAGCGAGCGCGTAAGCAGATGGTCATCGACCAGCTCTTTGCGCGGGGCATTGAGCACGAGGCGGTGCTCGAGGCCATGAGGCAGGTGCCCCGGGAGCGTTTTGTGTCCCGGCGATACCGGGACCGGGCCTACGCCGATACGGCGCTGCCGATCGGCCATGGGCAGACCATCTCTCAGCCCTACGTGGTGGCCTGGATGACGGTGCTCTTGCGGCCCCATCACGAGGACCGGGTGCTGGAGGTGGGCACCGGCTCGGGCTACCAGGCCGCGGTGCTCGCCAGGCTGGTGGCCGAGGTCTTTACCATTGAGCGAATCGACGCGGTGGCCGAAGAGGCCCGCGACACCCTGGCGGAGCTGGGCGTGGATAACGTCGCGGTGCGCAGTGGCGATGGCTCCACCGGGTGGGCCGGGGTGGCGCCCTTTGACGCGGTGCTGGTCACCGCCGGGGGCCCGGCGGTGCCCTCGCCACTGCTGGAGCAGCTGCGGGTGGGCGGGCGCCTGGTCATGCCGGTGGGGCCCGAGGGGCAGCCCCAGACCCTGGTGCGCATCACCCGGACCTCGGAGCGTCGCTACCGCCGCGAGGAGTTCGGGGAGGTGCGCTTTGTGCCCCTGATTGGCGAGGAAGGCTTTGAGACCGATTCGGGCCGCCGGGAGCCCTGGTTTTAGGGCTCGGCGTCCGGGAGGAAGGACGCATCCAGCACGTCGTGCAGCTCCGGGGTCTTGCGCAAAATGGCCCGGGCCGCCGGGCAGACCGGCACCAGCGTGAGCCCCTGCTCGCGGGCCAGGGCGCCGAGCGCTTCGAGGAGCTTGCGCGCCATGCCCTGGCCCCGCAAGGACTGGTCGACCTCGGTGTGGGTGATCCGCAGCCGGGCCTCGCCGGCCCGGTGGATGTACTCCACCCGGGCCAGGCGTTGGCCCCGACGCTCCAGAAAGATCACCCCGCGCGGGCCGTGGCGTTCATGCGAGAACTCGGGGGGCGTGGGGCTCATCGGGGCTCCGGGGCCGGCCGGCGCGTGTTTACTCGGCGAAGATCGTGGCGAGCACCGCCTCGGCGTGCTCCAGGGTCTCGTCGATGATCGCGTCGGTGTGGTGGGTGGAGAGGAAGCCGGCTTCAAATTGGCTGGGGGCCAGGTAGACGCCGCGCTTAAGCATGCCGTGGAAGAAGGCGTTGAAGCGCTCCAGGTCGCAGCCGAGCACGTCCTGATGGGTGTGGACGGGCTTGTCGGTGAAGAAGACCCCGAACATCGCGCCGGCGCGGGTCTGGGTCATCGGGTAGCCGTGCTTGTCGATGATGGCCTGCATGCCGGTGCCCAGACGCTCGCTGGTGGCTTCGAGCTGCTCGTAGACCTCGGGGGTCAGGAGCTGCAGGGTCTTGAGGCCGGCGGTCACGGCGATGGGGTTTCCGGAGAGGGTTCCGGCCTGGTAGACGGGGCCGTCCGGGGCGATGTGGCGCATCAGGTCTTCGCGTCCGCCGTAGGCGGCCAGGGGGAAGCCGCCGCCGACGACCTTGCCGAAGGTGTAGAGGTCGGCGGTGACGCCGAAGCGGGCCGCGGCGCCGCCGTAGCCCACGCGGAAGCCGGTCATCACCTCGTCGATGATGAGGACGGTGCCGTGCTTATCGCAGAGGGCGCGCAGCCCTTGGAGAAAGCCCGGGTCGGGGGGGATGCAGCCGGTGTTGCCGCAGATGGGCTCCAGGATGATGGCGGCCACCTGGTCGGGGAACCCGTCGAGGAGGGTCTCCACCGAGGCCAGGTCGTTGAACTGGGCCACCAGGGTGTCGCGGGCCGTGCCCTCGGTCACGCCCGGGGAGTTGGGGGTGCCCAGGGTGAGCGCGCCGCTGCCGGCGGCGATCAAAAAGGAGTCGGAGTGGCCGTGGTAGCAGCCGGCGAACTTGATGAATTTATCGCGGCCGGTGGCCCCGCGGGCCAGGCGAATGGCCGACATGCAGGCCTCGGTCCCGCTGTTGACCATGCGGACGACGTCGAGCCCGGGCACCCGCGCGATCATCGTCTCGGCCAGCTCGATCTCCAGCTCGGTGGGGGCGCCAAAGGAGGAGCCCCGGGCCATCGCCGCCTGGCAGGCCTCGACCACCTCGGGGTGGGCGTGGCCGATGATGGCCGGGCCCCAGGTGAGCACGTAGTCGATGTAGCGGTTGCCATCGGCGTCGTAGAGGTAGACCCCCTCGGCGCGCTCGATAAAGGGCGGGGTGCCGCCGACCGACGTGAACGCCCGCACCGGGGAGTTGACCCCGCCGGGCATGGACTGGGAGGCACGCTGTAGAAGCTGTTGGCTTTTTTCGAGCATATCGAGGTTCCTGGGAGTGAGGTGGATGGGGCCCGGGGCTCAGTCGCTTACACGCTGAGCTGCCCGTCGAGGTAGTCGGTGACGAAGCGCTCCAGAAGGTCGATCCAGGGCGTGGCGTCATTGAGGCAGGGGACCAGGTGGTATTCTTTGCCGCCGGCCTTCAAGAACTCTTCTTTGCCCTCCATGCCCAGCTCTTCGATCGTCTCCAGGCAGTCGGCGACAAAGGCTGGCGAGAAGATCACCATGCGCTTCACGCCCTGGGTGGGGAGCTCTTCGAGCACGAAGTCGGTGTAGGGCTTGAGCCAGGGGTCCCGGCCCAGGCGCGATTGGAAGGAAACCGACCACTTCTCGCGGGGGAGTCCGGCCTTTTCGGCGAGCATCCGGGCGGTGGTGAAGCACTGGTGCCGGTAGCAGAAGCTGTGGGCCGGGTGGCGGGTCTCACAGCACTTTTCCATGCGCAGGCAGTAGCAGCCGGAGGGGTCGGTGGCCTTGACCTGGCGCTCGGGGATGCCGTGGAAGCTAAAGAGCACGTGGTCGGGGTCGGTGGCCAGTGCGTCGTTGGCGCGCTCGAGCACCGCGTCGATGTACTGCGGGTCGTTGTAGAAGGGGGGCTGCACCACCAGGCGAATGTCCGGGGCGATGCGGTCCAGGGTGTCCTGGACCTTGGCCACCGCCGTCTCGTAGCTGGACATGGCGTAGTGCGGGTAGAGCGGGATCAAAAAGATCTCTTTGACCCCGCGGGCCAGCAGCGCGCGGATGCCCGATTCGGTGGAGGGGTTGCCGTAGCGCATGCCCACTTCCACCGGGATCTCCAGGCGCTCGCGCAGCAGCTCCCGCACCCGGTAGGTGATGGTGATCAGCGGGGAGCCCTCGGCGGTCCACACCTCTTTGTAGGCTTCGGCGGACTTGGGCGCGCGGGTCGGGGCGATGATCAGGTTGACCAGCGCGCTGCGCTGGATCGGGTTGATGTCGAGCACCCGGGGATCGCTTAGGAACTCGCGCAGGTAGCGCCGCACGTCGGCGGTTTCGGTGGAGTCCGGGGAGCCCAGATTGACTAGCAGAACGCCTTTACTCATGACTGCAGGCCTGAAAGTAGGAGGGTTATCAGGGGAGCTCGCCGGCCAGGTCGCGGGCGAAGTAGGTGATGATGATGTCGGCGCCGGCGCGCTTCATGGACAGGAGCTTCTCGGTGGCCAGGGCGCGCTCATCGACCCAGCCGCGGGCGGCGGCGGCTTTGACCATGGAGTACTCGCCACTGACGTTGTAGGCGGCCACCGGCAGGTCGAAATTGGCGCGGATACTGGCCACGATGTCCAGGTAAGCAAGGGCCGGTTTGACCATCAGGATGTCGGCGCCTTCTTCGACGTCGAGGGCCGCCTCGATCAGGGCTTCGCGGGCGTTGGCCGGGTCCATCTGATAGGCGCGGCGGTCGCCGGACTGGGGCGCGGAGTCGACCGCGTCGCGGAAGGGACCGTAGAAGGCCGAGGCGTACTTCACGGCGTAGCTCATCAGGGGCAGGTCGTGGTGCCCGCCGGCGTCGAGGGCCTGGCGCATGGCGCCGATCATCCCGTCGATCATGCCCGAGGGGGCCAGCATATCGGCACCGGCGCGGGCGTGGGAGAGGGTCTGGCGCTGGAGGTTGGCCAGGGTCGGGTCGTTGAGCAGGCGGCCCTCCTCGGAGAGCACCCCGCAGTGGCCGTGGTCGGTGTACTCGCAGAAGCACACGTCGGTGATCACGTAGAGCTGGGGGTAGTGCGTTTTGATGTGGCGCACCGCGCGCTGGATGATGCCGCCCTGGTCATCGAAGGCATCGGAGCCCACGGCGTCCTTGGCCTGGGGGATGCCAAAGAGGATCACCCGGGAGAGCCCGGCCTGGCAGATGGCATCGAGCTCGCGGTCCAGGGTGTCGAGGGAGTGTTGAAAGATGCCGGGCATTGAGGGGATCTCGCGGTGGATGTTGGTGCCGTGCGAGATAAAGACCGGCATGATCAGGTCGTCGCGGCGCAGGTGCGTCTCGCGGACCAGGTCGCGGATGTGTCCGTTGGCGCGAAGGCGGCGCGGGCGACGGGGCATCTCAAACGAAGTCATGGCTACCGGGGGCTTTAAGTGAGGTTGAGAAAGTCGGTGACGCGGCGGGCGTGGTGCTCGCGGGCGTCCAGGAGGGCGGGCAGGGCGACGGTGTCGCGGGTGTTGCCGGCAAAGAAGAGGCCGGGCAGGGCGTCTTCGAGGGTGTCGTAGGCGTTGAGCACCAGCTGGTGGCCGACCTCGAACTGCGGGATGGCCTTCTCCCAGCGGGAGATGTGCACAAAGTGCGGCTCGGCGCGCACGCCCAGGATACGGCGCAGGTCGAGCTTCACAAGCTCCACCACCGCCTGGTCGTCGAGCCGGGCCAGCGCCGGCTGGCGCGCGCCGCCCACGAAGGTGGTCAGGTTGACCGAGCCCCGGGGGGCGCGTTGCGGAAACATCGAGGAGGTGAAGAGGGTGCCCAGGGTGTGGAGCTCCTCCACGCGGGGGTTCAAGACGCCGAAGCCGTCCAGGGGATGGGCGACGTCCGGGCGCTTAAAGCCGGTGGCCACCAGCGTGATGGGCGCAAAGGGGACATCGACCACGCGCTGCAGGGGGGCCGGCGGCGGCGAGGCGTGCTCCCAGCGTAGATCGGCCAGCGCGTAGGGGGGCAGGGTGGAGACGAGGGCGTCGAAGGCGGCGTCGGCCGGACCGGAGCTGGTGTCGGAGAGGACCTGCCAGCCGGCGGCGGTGCGGCGCAGGCCGGTCACCGGGTGCCCCAGGTGGATCGGGCCCTCAAGGGCCGCGGCCAGCGCGTCGGTCAGGGTTTGCAGGCCGCCTGAAAACGAGAGCAGGCGTTTGGGCGCCCGGGGTGTCTCGGAGCGTGTGGTGCGCAGCTGGCGGCGCACCCCTCCGAGGAGCAGGGAGCCGGCTTCGTCTTCGAGTTCTTTAAGCACCGGGAAGGTGTGGCGCGCCGACATCTGGTGCGGGTCGCCGGCGTAGGTGCCCCCGACGAAGGGATCGAGGAGGTAATCGAGGGCCTCCGGGCCCAGGCGGCGGCGGACAAAGCCGGCCAGGGTCTCGTCGATATGGGGGCGGTCGAAGCGGGAGACAAAGGGCTCGCCCAGCAGGCGGAGCTTGGCCGCTGGCGAGAGGAGCTCGCTTTTTAAGAACTCGGCCGGCGAGGAGGGTAGCGCGAGCGCGCGACCGTAGCGCACCACGTAGCGCCGGGAGGCGCTCTCGAAGGCGTCGACGATCTGGTCGTCGAGTCCCAGCTCGCTTAGGAGCGCGGCCACCCCGGCGCTGCGCTGCAGCAGGGTGTGGGGGCCATGCTCCACCACAAAGCCCTCGCGCTCGCTGGAGCGCAGCGGGCCGCCCACGTGCTCGCGGGCCTCAAAGAGGGTGACGCGCAGTCCGGCTTTCTCCAGCGCGTAGGCGATGGAGAGTCCGGAGATGCCCGCCCCCAGAATGGCGATGTGTTTGCTCATCGCGCCGCCTTCGGCTTATTGGCCGTACGAGGTCACCGTGTCCACCAGCGCTTCCATGCACTCGATGCGCGCCTGGGGGGTGATGCCGTGGCCCAGGTTAAAGATGTGTCCGTCGATGCCGCGCATATCGTCGAGGATGCGGGTGGCCTCCTGGCGCACGATCTCCGGGGTGGTGTTGAGGATGATCGGGTCGAGGTTGCCCTGGACGGCCACGTTGTCGGGCAGCGCGCGGCGGACCTGGCTGAGGCGCGCGGTCCAGTCGACGCCGAGCACGTCGGCGCCGGTGGCCACCAGGGGAT
This sequence comes from Lujinxingia litoralis, assembly GCF_003260125.1. Lineage (NCBI taxonomy): Bacteria > Deltaproteobacteria > Bradymonadales > Lujinxingiaceae > Lujinxingia > Lujinxingia litoralis. Next base: position 934,205 of record NZ_QHKO01000001.1, on the reverse strand, counting down.
CGAGGAGGTGGTGCATTCCTTTGGAGAACACGATGGTGGGCACGCGATCGCCGATCGCCTCCACGATGCGCCCCATCCATTTGGTGGAGGCCTGCTCGAAGGCGTCGGGGGAGAGCACGCCGCCCCAGCTGTCGAAGATCTGCAGGGCGTCGACCCCGGCGTCGATCTGAGTCTCGAAGTAGCGGATGAGCCCGGCGGTGATCTTCTCCATCAGGGCTTCAAAGAGCTCGGGCTCGGCGTAGAACATCTGCTTGGCACGGGCATAGGTCTTGGAGGAGCCGCCCTCGATCATGTAGGTCGCCAGCGTCCAGGGGCTGCCGCCAAAGCCGATCAGCGCGCGCTCCTGGCCGAGTTCCTGGCGGATGAGTTTGATGGCCGCCGGCACGTAGGCGAGCTTCTCTTCGACCGCGTCGACCGAGAGGCGCTCAATGTCGGCGCGGGAGGAGAGGGCGTATTCCATCTCAATGCCGCCGTGCTCCCGGAAGTGGTAGGGCTGCCCCAGGGCCTCGGGGATGACCAGGATGTCGCTAAAGAGGATCGCCGCATCCATGTTGTAGCGCCGCAGCGGCTGGGTGGTGACCTCCAGGGCCAGCTCCGGGGTCTGCACCAGCTCATGGAAGGAGTACTTCTCTTTGAGCGCGCGGTACTCGGGCAGGTGTCGGCCGGCCTGACGCATCACCCAGATGGGGGGGCGGTCAACGGGCTGGCTTTTGCAGGCGGCGAGGAAGCGTTGGCGGCGGTTCATGGGGAGTCCTGAAGTATGGCCTCGATCAGCAGGGTGCGATCGGGGCTCGGGGCGATGAGATCTGCGGGAAGTTGGAGTTCTGCGAGGCGCTCGGCGGTGCGGGGCCCGATGGCGGCGATGCGCGGGAGGCGCGCGGGCTGCTCGGGGAGGGCCTGGCGCAGGGCTTCGGCGCCGCGGGAGCTGGTCACCGTGACCCAGTCGGGCGCCAGTTCGGCCAGGGCCCGGGCCAGCGCCGCGCAGTTGGGCTCGGTCTCATAGACGGGCACCTCGTGGAAGGCAACGCCCCACGCTGAGGTGACCGGGCTTAAGTCGCGGGTCTTGTCTTTGAGGCCCATGGCGAGCACGTCGCGGGGCTCGCAGCGCTGCAGGAGCTCGATGAGGCTCTCAAAGTAGTGGCGCTCGGGCACCGAGACCGGCACGTGGAAGGCATTGGCGAGCACCTGGGCGGTGAGCGGGCCGACCGCGATCAGGTGATGCTCCCGGGCCTCCTCCGGGGTGAGCAGTCCCTGATGGAGGACCGACTCGACGGCGTGCGCGCTGTAGAAGATCAGGTGATGGGGGGTGTTGAGGAGCGCGCGCAAGCGCGCGTTCTCCACCCTCAGCCAGTTAACTCGCAGGGCCGGGCAGTGGTGCAGGTCTGCGCCTGTCGGGGCGCCGGCCGCTTCGAGGCCGGTGTCCAGAATGCGTAGCGGGGTGGCGAGGGTCATGCGCGCAGGATGCTCCGGGCGCCCTGTTCCAAAAAGTCGTCGACGAGCGCGTGGGCCAGCGCGTTCGGATCGTCGCCGGTGCGGGCTTCGTGCAGGCATTGCCGGCCGTCTGGCGAGGACACCCAGGCGTGGAAGGTCCACTGCCCCGGGGTGTCGGCCGGCACACAGTAAGCCCCCAGCGCCACCGAACAACCCCCTTCGAGGCGGCGCATAAAGATGCGCTCGGCGGTAACGGCCTGCATGGTGGGGGCGTCGAGGATCGGGGCTAAGATCGCGTCGATTTCCTCGCGCCCCTCCCGGGCCTCCAGACCGATGGCGCCCTGACCGACCGCCGGCACATACTCCGCGGGGGGCAGGAGCGAGGTCACGCGCTCGTCCATCTCCAGGCGCTCCAGAGCGGCGTGGGCCATGATGATGCCGTCAAAGCCCTGGCGTTCCAGCTTCTCCAGGCGCGTGCCGATGTTGCCGCGCAGATCGGCGAAGTTGAGGTTGGGGCGGCGGTGCAAGAGCTGGGCTTTGCGGCGCTGGCTGCCGGTGGCGATCGTCGCTCCGTCGGGCACCTGATCAAAGGAGGCGTAGCGGGTGGAGATGAAGGCATCCAGTGCGCTGGCGCGTTTGGGGGCGCCGGCAAAGCGCATGCCCGGGGGCAGCGTGGAGGGGAGGTCCTTGAGGGAGTGCACCGCCAGGTCCACCGCGTCGGTGGCCAGGGCCTCTTCCAGCTCGGCGGTGAAGAGCCCCTTGGCTCCGATCGAAGGCAGGGGCACATCGGTGCGTTGATCGCCGAGGGTATCCATCGTCACGATCTCGACACTCAGTCCCGGATGCGCCGCCCGCAAGAGGTCGGCCACGTGATGGGTCTGCCAGAGCGCCAGCGCCGATTTGCGCGAGCCAAGTTTAAGGTTCATCGGGGTTCTCATCTTGGTTTTGAAGATTGTAGAGCGACCAGACCAGGTTGAGGTCTTCGGCGCGCAGGGTGTTATTGGCCACCGAGGTTCGCAGGTACGAGATCGGGTGGTGGAGCAGTTTTTTGACCAGGCCGCGGCTGAACTCTTCGAGCATCACCCGCTCCTGATCGCTGATGCGTTTATTGTGGCGGTCGATCTCCCGGGTGCAGACCTCTTCGAAGTAGCGCGCCAGCGAGGCGATGGTGGGGGTGACCGCCATGGAGCGCTGCCAGCTCTGCCACTGCTCGACCATCTGATCGATGATGGTCTCGGCGGCCGGGATCTCGTCTTTGCGGGTGGCCATGTTGGAGGCCACCACGTGTTCCAGGTCGTCGATGTTGTAGAGGAAGACGCTGTCGAAGCGGGCGACCTCCGGATCGATGTTCCGCGGGTTGCTGATGTCGATCAGAAAGAGCGGGCGCCGTTTGCGGGCGCGCATCACGTGCTTGAGCTGGTCGTGGGTCAGCAAAAAGTCCGGGGAGCCGGTGGCGAAGACGGCGACCTCGGCGCTGACCACAGCGTCGGCCAACTCGTCGAGCGGGCGGTAGTGGCCCTTGAGCTGGTCTGCCAGCTTTTGGCCGCGTTCGCGGGAGCGGTTGAGCACCACGAACTTGGTCGCCCCGGAGTTGGCAAAGTGCATCGCCGCGGCCTCGGAGGTCTCGCCAGCGCCCACCAGCAAGATCTCCTGCTGGCGGAAGTCGCCAAAGATCTTGCTGGCCAGGTCCACGGCGGCCGAGCTGATGGAGACGGCGCCCTCACAGAGCGCGGTGTCGGTGCGCACCTGTTTGCCGACGCGGATGGCAAACTGAAGGAGGCGGTCGAGCACTGGCGAGCGTGCCGGGTTGGCCAGGACCTGATCGTGGACGTCTTTGACCTGGGCCAGGATCTGGTTCTCGCCAAGGGCCAGCGACTCCAGCGAGGAGGCCACCCGGAAGAGATGGCGCGCGGCCTGCACGTCGGTGCGGATCAGGGGGGCGGGGAGGCTCTCGGCGTCGATGCCCCGCTGGCGAGCGAGCTCGGGCCGGACCATCTCCCAGAGGTTGGGGGGCGTGGGCCCGTAAAAGTAGAGCTCGGTGCGGTTGCAGGTCGAGAGGACCGCGACCTCGCTGAGCCAGCGCTGACGGCACAGGGGCACCAACGCCGCGATGTCGTCGGCGCTCATTGCCAGTGCGTCGCGTTCAGCCAGCGAAGCGTTCCGATGGCTGAACGAGATAAGGGTGAGCCGGTTGGGTGAGGTCATGCTTACTGGAAGGTGTGGAAGGAGCTAAAGAAGGTGTTGACGACGACCATCGACGCGATCAGCGCCAGGTAGCCCCCAAGAGAGAGGTAACCCATGCGCAAGCCCGAGAGTTTACGCATCTTCGCCACCACAAAGGCCACCGCGTAAGCCGCCCAGGCCACGTAAGTAATGACGATCTTGGGGTCGAGCAAGCTAAAGTCGTCGAGCACGTAGACCGCGACAAAATGCCCCGATACAAGGCCCAGCCCCAGCAGCAGAATGCCGGCCAGGGTGGCCATCCGACTCATGTTCTCCAGCGTGTGAAGGGAGGGGAGACGTCGAAAGAGCGCGCCCAGATCGCGGCTCTTGAGCTGGCGTGCGAGCAACACATACATCAGCGCATAGATCGCGCTCATCGCCAGCCCGACAAAGCCCAGCAAAATCAGGATCACGTGCACCCCGTAGATCGGGTGCTCGTGCAGCAGGGGGTGGGCGGCGGTGGGGTCAATGATCAGAGAGGACCAGGTCTGCGCCAGGGCGGTCAGGGCCACGAAGAAGGCCCCGGTGTTGGGCTCGCCATGACGTCGTTCGGTCAGCGCATAGATAAACCCGATGGCCAGCGCCAGCAATGAGAGAAACTCCCCCTTGGAGCTGACCGGGAAGTGGCTGAGTTCGACGCCGCGCAGCGCCAGGTAGGTCGCGTGGACTCCCAGGGTGCCATAAAGCAGTGGTGAGCCCACAAAGCGCTCCCCGGCGTCGCGTCGCGCCAGAAACTGGCGCGCGTAGAGCGCGAAGATGGCCAGGTAGGCCACCGGCAGCGCGATCTCGACGAGTTGAAACAACATGAGCATGCGAGCGCCTCAAGGGCTGACATCGGAGTGCGTACGAAGGGCAGCGCCCGGAATGCGCGCTGCCGTCAGGCCACTGATAGTCCGGCCGGTGGTGTGGGTCAAACCTCGTGTTGCCCCGGCGCGGACAGTCCGCGCCGCTGGTGGGTGAGGACCGGCATCTTTTGCCGGACCTCACGCTGGCGTTCCAGATTCAGATCGGCCACGACTACGCCGTCGCCTTCTTCCAGACATCCCAGGCACTCTCCCCAGGGATCGTAGATCACCGAGTTTCCAAAGGAAGCGCGTGTTCCGTAGTGATGGCCCCACTGGTTGGGAGCCAGGACAAAGGTCTGATTTTCAATGGCCCGGGCGCGCAGCAAGGTATGCCAGTGGGCCTGGCCGGTCGGCCGGGTGAACGCCGAGGGCACCGTCAACATTTCCGCGCCGCGAAACGCCAGCTCCCGGTAGAGTTCGGGGAAGCGCAGGTCGTAGCAGATGGTCAGCCCCACTTTTGCCTCTTCGCCCTGCACCTGCACGGCGGTGAGGACGGCATCCTGGCCGCCGACCACGCTGGCGGATTCGGTCAGGGTGAGATCGCCGTCGACCCGGGCATCAAAAAGGTGGATCTTGCGGTACACAGCGGCGATGTCGCCCGCGGGGGTGATGTGAACCTGAGTGTTGAAGGTCCGCGTCGGGTCGGGGGAGCGTTCGGCAAAGCTGCCGACGGTGATCGCGGCCTGCAGCTCGCGGGCCAGCGCTTGAAAGGTCTGAATCTGCGAGCCCTGCAGCGTCTCGGCCACCGGGAGTTTGTCGCGGTCCGGGCCCAGAAAGGGGGCGCATTCCGGAAAGATCACCCAGCCGGCGCCTTGCTCGACGGCGTCTTCCGCGAGCCGGCGGCAGGTCTTAAGGTTGGCTTCGATGTCGCGGGTGGAGGCGATCTGGGCCAGGGCGACGCGCATGGGGGCTCCTTTCGCATAAACAGGGTTAAAAGACAGCGGGGAGGGGGCGAAGGTTCAGCGATGAATCTCAAGAGAGCGCTCCTGCCTGTCAACCGCAGCACGCTGTGGGAACTTCCCGGATGCCTTGACAGTCCGGGGGCGGTTGTTTAGTACATCGAGCCATGGCTGGTGTAGAGCGTTTGGAAGAAGTCAGCCAGGTCGCCGGTTCACTGGTTTAGAGCTGGCAGGGGAGAGCCTGAAGTAATGTTCAGTCTTAGAGGGCGCTTCCCCGGGCGACGTCAGATAAGTTAAGCGTGTCTGGCGTCTCGCTACATTTCGCGGCGCTGAGCGAAAGTGGGCCCTCCAAGCCCGCTTTTTTTGTTTTTCAGCACCAGGGGTAGCTCCCCAGACCACACGTCATTCATTGAGCATCAGGATAAGGCACGTGGCCAAGAAACGAAGAAAAGAGCGTCAAGCTAAGGCCCCCTCGCTGCCCTTGAGCAACGAGCTTGTCGAGGCGATTGAGGGCTGGGCTGAAGAGGCCGCAGCGGTCCATGACCTGGAACTCTACGACGTGGTCGCCAGCTCGGCTGGTGGCTGGTCGGTGCAGGTGTTTCTCGACCGTCCCGATGCCGAGCCCGGCACGGGCGTGGCGGTAGAGGACTGCGCCCGGGTGAGCCGTTATATGGAAGCGTTGCTCGATGCCGATGAGCGCGTGCCGGAGCGCTATGTGCTGGAGGTTTCCAGCCCGGGCGTGGAGCGAAAGCTCAAAAAACCAAAGCATTTTTCGCAGGCGATCGGCAGCGACGTCGTACTTGTCGTGCGCGAGCAGATCGATGGACAGAACAAGGTAAGCGGACGGCTTGTGGCGTTTGAAGACGACACGCTGACCGTTGAGATGGACGGCACGCCGGTGACCATCCCGCTTGATGGGGTGAGCCGGGCGAAGTTGACGTTCGACTTTTCAGGAGCGAAGCAGCGATGAATCTTAACAGTGTCATCGACGAGGTCGGGAGGACCAAGGGAATCGACCGGTCGATCCTGGTGGAGACCCTTGAGGCGGCCATCTTGACCGCGGCGCGCCGCACCTACGGGGCCCAGCGCGAGATCGAAGCCGAGTACAGCGAGGAGAGCGGCGAAGTTCAGCTCTTCCAGATCATCACGGTCAGCGACGACGTGGAGAACCCCTACCGAGAGGTCTCGGTGGAGGAGGTTCGCGAGGCGGGCTTTGAAGCGGAGCCGGGTGACGAGCTGCTCTTCCAGATCTTTTACCGCGAAGACGACAAGGATAAGGCCCGGGTGCAGGACAAGCGCTACGGTAAGCTCCTGAAGCTCGACTCCTACAACTCGACCTTTGGTCGCATCGCCGCTCAGACCGCCAAGCAGGTCATCATCCAGCGGGTGCGCGAGGCCGAGCGGGACATCATCTACGATGAGTACAAGGATACCATCGGAGATATGGTCATCGGCCGGGTGCGCCGCTTTGAGAAGGGCAACATCATTGTCGATCTGGGGCGTACCGATGCGATTTTGCCGCGTCGCGAGCAGACCCCGCGCGAGAGCTATCGCCCCGGCGATCGTCTTCAGGCCATGATCAAAGAGGTGCAGCGCTCCAGCCGCGACCCGCAGGTTGTCTTGACGCGCGCCGATCCCATGCTTCTGCTCAAGTTGTTTGAACAGGAGGTTCCGGAGATTCACGAAGGTGCGGTGCGCATTGTGGCCGTGGCGCGTGAGGCCGGCGTTCGTACCAAGGTGGCCGTCTACAGCCGTGACAGTGATGTCGATCCGGTGGGGGCCTGCGTGGGGATGCGCGGATCGCGTGTTCAGGCGGTGGTCCAGGAGCTTCGCGGCGAAAAGATCGACATTGTGCCCTACGTCGAAGACACCGCGCGCTTTGTGTGCAACGCGATCAGCCCGGCCGAAGTGGCCAAGGTGCTGATCGACGAGTCGAACATGACCATGGAGCTTATCGTCCCCGACGACCAGCTCAGCCTGGCCATTGGCCGCGGCGGTCAGAACGTTCGCCTGGCCGCCCAGCTCACCGGCTGGAACCTCGACATCATCAGTGAGACTCGCCTCAAGAATATGATGGCTGAGTCCCGCGCTCAGCTCCTTGAGTTTGAGGGGATTACCGAGGATATGGTCGATACGCTCTTTACCCTGGGCTACAACAAGCTCGAGCACATGGCGCACGCCGCGGCTCCCGAGCTCGCCCAGATTCCGGGTCTCAACGCCGAGTCGGCCGAGCGCATCATTGCGGCGGCCGCCGAGATTCTGGCCCGTCCGGCTCCCGGCTCGCCGGAGGCGATGACCGAGGCGGACTACGAGCGTAAGGCGCTGGAAGAGATTCGTGGAGTCGGTGCCAAAGTTGCGGCGTCCCTGCATGATTCCGGCTTTATCTCGGTGGAGCACATTGCATTTGCCGAAGATCCGGCCAAGCTGGCCGAAGCCGCCGGGCTGGGTAAAAACGTCAAGAAGGCCCGCCAGATCCTCAGCGCGGCCGAAGAGCACCTCAAGCGCGAGCTTGAGTTGGATGACGAAGGATTTGAAGCGCGTCGTGCCGAGTTCAACGCGGCCTCGCAAGAGGCCACGGCTGAAGAGGCCGCCGAGGAGGCGGACGCCGCGCAGGAGCAGGAGGCCCCCGAGGGTGCAGAGGCCGTGCCGGCCGACGCTCCGGTCGAAGCCTCCGAGAGCGACGATGAGGAGGAAGCCTGAACGTCGGTAAGCACAACGATGCTGGTAAACATCTGAGCGCTGCCCACACCCCCGAGCGCACCTGCGCGGGGTGTCGGCAGACCGGAGATCCGGTCGACTGGGAACGCTTTGTGTATGTAGAAGGTCATGGTCTGATCCACGATCTTCGACGCAAAGCGCCCGGTCGGGGGGTATGGGTCCATTCCGACCCGAACTGTTTGACGGCGGCTGTGGAGCGAGGCGGGTTTCACCGCTCGCTTAAGCAGCGACTCGAACTCCCCACGGCCGAAGCACTGATCGCTCAAGTTCATGCCGGGGCACGTCGTCGCCTGGAGGAGGCTCTCCAGGTGGCGATGCGCGCGCGCGCCACCTTTCTGGGGCAGACCTTTGTCAAAGAGGCCATGCGCCAGGATACTGTCGCCGCGCTCATCATCGCCTCGGACGCCGGGGAGAGCACCCGGATGAAGTTTGCCAGCAACGCGCAACGCAAAGGCATCACCGTGATCGATCTCTGGACCGGCGCGGAGCTGGGCCAGTGGGCCCGTGGCGAGGCGTTTGTCTCGGTTGTCGGTATCTGTGCCGGCCCTCAAGCTGAGCGATTCTTGCAGCATTGGAAGCGGTTGGAGGCGCACATCGCGACTCCGAAAACATAGTGAATGAACACGTCGCGGATCTGCACCCTCGGGTGCAGGTGCCTGCGTTTTGAAGGGCCTTCTCTTTGTGGTAGTAAGCGCGGAGAAGGCGATAGATGGTCAAGAAAGCCGACGATCGCGACGAGAAAGAGACTGTCCGCGCGGAGCGTCATCAAACCCCGACGGACAGAGTGGAGAGGACATGCCGAAGCAGCGACGCGTATACGAACTAGCCGACGAGCTAGGGATCAATAAGCAAGAATTGGTATCGAAGATTAACGAGCTCGATCTCGGGTTCTCCGTCAATAACTACATGACGGTGCTCAACCCCCGGGAGATCGATTCGCTTAAGGCCGCCCTGGGTGGAGAGGGCCAGGCTGCGGCGCCCAAAAAGAAGTCGACCAAGTCGACCAAAAAGAAGGGGGCCAAAAAAGCCGAAGAGCCGAAGAAGGAAGAAGAGGCCGCCGAGGCCGCTCCTTCTCCGGTGGTGCGCCGCCGCCGTAAGGTGCAGCCGGTCGCCGAGGAAGAGGAGGCCGGTGAAGAGTCGGCTGAGACCGAAGTGGAGGTGGTGCGCCCGACGGTGCGTCGCCGCCGCAAGGTGGAGCCCGCCGCCGAGGCCGAAGAGGCCGCGGAAGCAGAAGTAGCGGCCGAAGCGCCGACGGAAGAGCCGGTGGTCGAAGAGCCCGAGGCCGAAGCTGTCGAAGCAGAAGTAGCGGCCGAAGAGCCGGCAGCCGAAGAAGTCGTCGCTGAAGAAGCCCCGGTCGAAGCGCCCGTGGCCGAAGAGCCGGCGGCCGAAGAAGTCGTCGCCGAAGAAGCCCCGGTCGAAGCGCCCGTGGCCGAAGAACCGGCGGTCGAAGAGGCTGTTGACGCTCCGGTGGAAGAGCCCCAGGCCGAGGAGCCGGTGGCCGAAGCGCCGAAGCCGCAAGAGAAGGCTGAAGAGCCGGCTAAGCCGACGCCCGAAGCCGCACCGAAGAAAGAGGCTCCGGCCACTGCAGAGCGTCCCAGCCCGATTGCCCCGCCGGTACGTCGTCCTCCGCCTGCGCGTGCCCCCAAGGGCGGCGCCAAGGTGCTCGGCCGTATCAGCGAGAGCGTGCTCAAGGATCGCCTCGCGGCAGAGAATAAGGACTTCACCCCCGGTCCCTCCCGTGGACCTGGTGGCGAGTCTCGCTCCTCCAGCAGCCGCCGTCGCGGTCGTACCAAGCGCGTGGTGGAAGGCTCTGATCTTTATGATCCGAAGTCCCGCCGCAGCCGCCGCCGCAACTCCCGCGGTCGCAGCCGGGGCAAGGCCAAGCGCACGCAGAAGACCGAAATCACGCAGGCCGCCGAGCACAAGCGCGTGATTCGCATCGAGGACGTGATCTCCGTCGGCGACCTCGCCCACCAGATGGGGGCGAAGGCCGCTCAGGTTGCCATGAAGCTCATTGAGAGCGGCATGATGGCCACGGTGAACACCACCCTTGATTTCGAAACCGCCGCGCTGGTGGCCGACGAGTTCGACTACACCGTTGAGAACGTCGCCTTCGATATCGCGAACTTCTACGACACCACGCCTGATGATGAGTCGTTGCTCGAGAAGCGTGCGCCTGTGGTCACGGTGATGGGCCACGTCGACCACGGGAAGACCTCCCTGCTCGATGCGGTGCGGGCCTCGACGGTGACCAGTGGCGAGGCCGGTGGGATTACCCAGCACATCGGCGCGTATATGGTGGAGACGGCGGCCGGGATGATCACCTTCCTGGATACTCCGGGGCACGAGGCGTTCACCGCGCTGCGTGCTCGGGGCGCCAAGGCCACCGATATTGTCGTGCTGGTCGTTGCCGCCGATGACGGCGTGATGCCTCAGACGGTGGAGGCGATCAATCACGCCCGCGCCGCCGAGGTGCCGATCATTGTGGCGGTCAACAAGATTGACAAGCCGGCGGCCAACCCCGATCGCGTCAAGACGGCGTTGACCGAGTACAACCTGATTCCCGAAGAGTGGGGCGGAAGCACCCTCTTTGTGGAAGTCAGTGCGCTGGAACGAATCAACATCGACGGGCTGCTGGAGGCCATTTCGCTGCAGGCCGAGTTGCAGGAGCTGCGCTCCAATGCAAATCGTGACGCGCAGGGCATCGTCATCGAAGCCGAACTCGATATCGGGCGCGGTCCGGTGGCCACCATTCTCGTGCAGCGCGGGACGCTGAATCGCGGTGATATCCTGGTCAGCGGTCGCTACTACGGACGCGTGCGTACGATGCACAACGACCGGGCGCAGGTCATCGAGAAGGCCGGTCCCAGTCAGCCCGTGGAAATCACCGGCCTGAGTGGTATCCCCGAAGCCGGTGAGCCCTTCTTCGTGGTCACCGAGGAGCGTGACGCCAAGCGCATCACCGAGAACGTCGCCGATCAGCGTCGTAAAGAGGTCATGGCCAGCCGTGCGAAGGAATCGGCCGGTAGCCTCGAAGATCTCTCGGCGATGATTGCACGCGGAGAGATGAAGACCCTCAAGATCATTCTCAAGGGTGATGTGCAGGGCTCGGTCGAAGCGATCAAGGAAGCCTTCGGCAAGTTGGGCAACGAAGAAGTTCGCACCAAGATCATTCACACCGGTGTGGGCGGAATCACCGAGAACGATGTCAACCTGGCAGCGTCTTCGGATGCTGGAGCGGTGATCGTGGGCTTCAATGTGCGCCCCGACAACCGGGCGGCGGAGGTTGCCGATAAGTACGGCGTGCAGATCCTCACTCACAGCATCATCTACGATGCGATCGAGCAGGTGCGTAACATCCTCGAAGGGCTGCTCTCGCCGATCGTTCAGGAGAAGGTGCTGGGGCATGCCGAGGTGCGCGAGACCTTCTCGGCGCCCAAGGTGGGCACCGTGGCCGGTGTCTACGTCACCGACGGTATCCTGCGCCGCAACGCCAAAGCGCGCTTGCTTCGTGGTGAGCGGGTGATTTACGAGTCGACTGTGGCTTCGCTGCGGCGCTTCAAAGACGATGCCAAAGAGGTCAAAACCGGCTTTGAGTGCGGCATGAGCCTGGAGAACTACAACGACATCAAGATCGGCGATGTCATTGAGGTCTTCGAGCTGGAGGAGGTCGCGGCAACTTTTGATTGAGGTTTAAATTGACCTCAATTCATGCGAGCCGGAGGACGTCATGAAGCAGAAACGTAGCTACAAACGTACCGAACGGGTCGGGCAGCAGCTCCACGAAGTGATTGCGGGGCTGCTGCTGACCGACGCCGATGACCCGCGCCTGCAAATGGTGCAGGTCACCGGCGTCGAGATGAGCCCGGACCTGCGATACGCCAAGGTCTATTACATCATGCTCGACGGCGAGGAGCCGGAAGAGGGCGTGGGAGCCGCTCTGGAGCGCTTTGCCGGTTATGCCCAGCGGGTTATCGGCGATCAGCTTCGACTTCAGTACGTGCCACGCCTTACCTTTGTCTTTGACGAAGCGGTGATGCGCGGGCGAGCGATGGATGAGCTGCTCGCGAAGCTCCCCGAGAGCTAAACCTTCCGCCGGACAATAATGCCTGTGTGGGCCGGCGCCCGAATGGAGATAGTGGTCATGAGTGCGGAGACACACGCTCCGTCGGGCGCCGGTGCTAAGGCACCGGTGAGCATCCCGACGACCCCCGAGTTAGAAGCTCAGATCGACGAGCTGGAAGCGTTGATCCAGGCGCATCAGCACTTCCTCGTGGTCGCTCACGCGTACCCGGACGGTGATGCAGTGGGCTCGACGCTGGCCATGGGACTTCTGCTGGAACAGTTGGGCAAAGAAGTGACGTTTTTTAACGTCGATTCGGTGCCTTACAATTTTCGGTTTTTGCCCGGAGCCGATCGATGGACGAGCGACGCGCCCGCGTCGCGACCGGATGTCACGATCATGCTCGACTGCGCTGAGCCTAAACGGGTGGGAGATGCCTTTCCGCCGCAGGCCTGGGGCGAGCAGATCGCGGTGGTCGATCATCATAAAACCTGGGACGGGGAGTTTGCGCAGGTCTACGTACGAGACGTCGGCGCCGCTTCGACCGGCGAGTTGATCTATCGCCTGGTACGTCGCTTTGGGGTTCTGACTCCGGAGCTGGCGAAGAATCTCTACTGTTGCATGATGACCGATACCGGCAGCTTTCGTTACTCCAACACCAGTCAGACCGCCTTCCGGGTCGCTGGCGAGTTGGTCGAGGCCGGGGCCGACCCCTGGGAGATGACCAGTCATATTTATGAAGATCAGCCACGGGAGCGTCTGGAGCTTCTGTGCCGTGTGCTGGGCACGTTAAGGGTCTCGGCGTGCGGGCGTCTGGCTTTTTTGCGTGTCGAAGACGCGATGCTCGAAGGGCTCAGCAGCGACGAGGACCTGACCGACGGGTTTATCAATTACGCCCGTTCGATTCGGGGAGTCGAGGTGGCGACTCAGCTGCGGGAGGCCGAAGACGGATTCTGGCGAATCTCGTTTCGCTCGCGCGGCCGCGTCGACGTGTCGGCGCTGGCCGGAAAGTTCGGAGGCGGTGGTCATCATAATGCGGCCGGTTGCCAGATGACTGGTGAGCCCCGGGAGATTGAAGAGCGCCTTACCCGAGCACTGGTTGATGTGCTCAACGACGGCGATTGCGCTTAGACGCAACGTGCGGTTCCCAGCGATATAGATCCACGTGGAGATGTTATGCAGTGCCAGGATGGCTTGATCCTGATCGATAAAGTCGGGGGCATGACCAGCTTTGATGTGGTTCGTCGGGTGCGTCGCCTGGCGGGCACTCGAAAGGTCGGTCATACCGGAACGCTCGACCCCGACGCCACCGGGTTGATGGGGGTGGTTCTGGGGCGGTGCACCAAGCTCGCCAACTATCTCACGCTTGATGAGAAGGTGTATGCCTTTGAAATGGAGCTGGGGACGGCCACCGATACCGAAGACGCCTCCGGCCAGGTGATCGCCGAGGCTGATTGGGAGCACGTGACACGCGAGGCTTTCGAGGAGGCCATCGGAAGTTTTCTGGGAACCATCGAGCAGGTTCCACCGATCTATTCTGCGCTGAAGGTCGACGGAAAACGGGCCCATGCGTTGGCGCGTGCCGGTGAGAAGGTGGAGTTGCAAGCTCGGCCGGTGGAGATTTTTGAGCTCGACCTCGTTGAGTGGACTCCCCCGCGGGTGCGGCTTCAGGTGCGTTGCGGTTCGGGAACCTACGTCCGGGCTCTCGCCAGGGACCTTGGCAAGAAGCTGGGAAGTGTCGCTCATACCCGAAGCATTCGCCGACTCTCAGTGGGGCGCTTCGACCTGGCCAGAGCGCATCGACTCGAAGATTTGAGTGAAGAGACCTTCTGGGCATCGGTGCTCTCGCCGGCAGAGATGGTGGCCAGTTTGGTCCAGGTGACCATCGATGCAGACCAGCGCCGGGCGATCGGGTTCGGACAGACGATTCTCGTGGAACCGGAGATTGCCATGGGAGCGCCGGTGGCGGCGATCGATGCCGCGGGGGATCTGGTGGCGATCATGGAACGCAAAGAAAGCTATGATCCCCAGGGCAGTCGATTGGCACCACGACGTGTGCTGATTTAAGCGCTGATTGCCGTCGATGCAGTGGATTTCAGCGGGATGAGGTTCGGTCGTGAACTCGAACATCGCGATCTATGGAGCCAGCGGGTTTGTCGGGCGCATGCTCGCTCACGAACTTGCCGGGCGAGGGGCCCGCTTACGCCTGGTAGGTCGTGACCTGGGCCGACTGGAGGAGCTCGAAGAGGAGCTCCGCGCCAGGGGCTTTCTGGATGTTCGAGTGCGTCAGGCCCGGCTGAGCGAAGAGGTTGCGCTGCGTGGCGCGCTTCGGGGGTGCGACGCGCTGGTGAACTGCGCCGGCCCGCTGGGAGAGCGAACGCGCAAGCTCGTGGCGGCGGCGCTTGGGGAGGGTATTCACTTTTTTGATATGGCGGGGGAGCAGGCCCAGGTGCACTGGATGTGGGACGCCTGCCATGAGGAAGCGCGCGCCCGGGGCGTGGTGCTGATGCCGGCCTGCGCGCTGGAGTACGCGCTGGGAGACTTCGCGGCCGAGATCGCGCTGATGAAGGCCGCCTCGCGCATCGTTGTGTGCTACGCGGTGCGTGAGATGAAGCTGAGCCAGGGGGCGCGGAAGACCTTCGTGCACGCACTGGGAGAGGGAGGCGTGAGCTTTGTGGATGGCAAGCTCGAGCGTCGTCGGGCGGCCTACCGCCTCTTTGACGTGCCCTTTCCACGCGGCCACATCCGTAAAGGCGTGTGGATTCCCGGGGCCGAAGCCATCACCGTCCCCCTTCGCGGCGGGGTCTCCCGAGTGGAGAGTTGTGTCGTGACCGGGGAGGCGATGGTGCGCCTGCTGGCAACGCTGTCCGGGGTGCTGCCCTCGGTGCTTCGCGCGCTGCGTCCGGTCACCGATCGGCTGGCCGAGCAGAGCGATGCGGACGAGATGGACGAGGCCCTTGGCGAGTATCTGGTCATTGCCTTTGATCCGAAGACCGCGGAGCCCTACGCAATGTTGACCGGCGAAGACGTCTATGCGACCAGCGTGCGCGTGGCCGCCGAGTGCGTCTCTCGCGTCGTGGGGGAAGGCCCCATCAAGGCGGGGTTCACCTCGCCGGCGGCGGTCTTTGATGTGAAAGATTTTCTCAACGCGGTGGGTGTACGGCGCCTGCCGCTTGAGTCCTGAGCTGAACTCAACGCAGGAAACAGCCTGGAGCAGGGCTGTTTGTGATAAAGGAAGTTATGGAACGTCGTATCGCTTCGGAGTTGGGAATTCGTCTGGATCAGGTGCGCGGCACGCTCGCACTCCTGGATGAGGGCAACACGGTTCCTTTTATCGCCCGCTATCGAAAGGAGCGTACCGGTGGGCTGGATGAGGTGCAGATTCGCGACGTTGCTCGTCTCAGCGAGCAGATTCGTCAGCTCGAAGATCGGCGCCAGACCATCCTGAGCTCCGTGGAAGAGCAGGGCGCGCTGACCGCGGAGCTTCGTCGGGCGCTCTCGTCGGCCCAGACGCTGGGTGAGCTCGAGGACCTCTATGCCCCCTACAGGCCCAAGCGCCAGACCCGCGCAACGCGGGCGTTGGAGGCTGGCCTGGGACCGGTTGCCGAAGCCATCGCGCGGGGCGAGGACCCGAATCGTCTGGCGGCCCAATTTTGCACCGAGGCCTATTCTGATGTGGATGCCGTCATCGGCGGCGCGCGCGATATTTTGGCGGAGGCGATGGCCGATGACGCCACGGTGCGCGCGTATGTGCGTGACAAGATGCGGCGCGATGGTCGTATGATGAGTAAGCGCCGGCGCGGAGGCGAAGAAGATCCCAAGTACCAGATGTACTTTGAGTTTTCGGTGCCCGTCGAAAAGATGCGGCCGCACCAGGTGCTGGCCATCCGCCGCGGTGAGAAAGAGAAGGTGCTCAGCGCCGGGGTTGAGGTCCACGAGGATCGTCTGGTCGACTGGATCGTGGGCCAGCGCGTGAAGACCGGCGGTGTCGCACGTAAACACCACACCGAGGCGGTTCGCGACGGATTTGGTCGCCTGCTCCATCCTTCGCTGGAGCGCGACGTGCGCGGCGAGCTGGAAGAAGACGCCGACAAGCACGCTATCGGGGTGTTCGCACTCAACCTTAAGAACCTGCTTCTGCAGCCGCCGCTGGCCGGGCGAGTGGTGCTGGGGGTGGACCCGGGCATGCGTACCGGATGCAAACTCGCGGTGGTCGACGCGACCGGGCGTCTTATCGATACCGGTCATATGTACGTGCACGACGGTCGAAAGCGCGATGCCCCCGACATCATCTCCGCCATGGTGCACAAGCACGGGGTCGAGGTGGTGGCGATCGGTAACGGTACCGGAAGCCGCGAAACTGAGGAGTTGGTCGCCCGCGGGCTGCGTGGCAAAGATGGGGTTCACTACGCGATCGTCGATGAGGCCGGGGCCAGCGTGTACAGCGCTTCCGAGATTGCCCGGGCGGAGTTCCCCGACCTTGATGTGAGCGTGCGTGGTGCCGTGTCGATTGCGCGCCGTATTCAGGATCCTCTTGCCGAGCTGGTAAAGATCGATCCCAAGAGCATCGGCGTCGGCATGTACCAGCATGATGTCAATCAGAACGCGTTGAGTCAGGAACTCGACGCGGTGGTGGAGGACGTGGTCAACGCGGTTGGTGTCGACGTGAACTCCGCCTCTCAGCCGCTTCTGGCCCGGGTTGCCGGTATTGGCCCGACACTTTCCAAGCGTATCGTGGCCCACCGCGATGCCACCGGTCCTTTTGCCTCGCGCGCTTCGCTTAAAGATGTGAGGGGGCTCGGAGCCAGAACCTTTGAGCAATGCGCCGGCTTTTTGAGAGTGCGTCAGGGGAGAGAGCCGCTGGACGATACCGGTATTCACCCGGAGAGCTACGCTCTGGCCCGGGATATCCTCAAGCTCAGTGGCCAGGAGCCCGGGGCGTCCGGACTTAAGGCGCGTCTTGATGCGCTGGGGCGTTCCGGAGAGTTACGGGCGTTGGCTGAGAAGCACGGGGCCGGCGCGATGACGCTGGAAGATGTACTCAGCGCCCTGGTGCAGCCCGGGCGTGACCCCCGCGATGAGCTCGATCCTCCGCAGCTTCGCAGCGACGTGCTCAGCGTCAATGATCTGAGAGAGGGAATGGTGCTGGAGGGCACGGTGCGCAATGTCGTCGACTTCGGGGCGTTTGTAGACATCGGCGTCAAGCAGGATGGCCTCGTGCACGTCAGCGAGATGGCGGACCGCTTTATTAAAAATCCCTACGATGTGGTTGGCGTGGGCGATCGGGTCAAGGTGGCGATCGTTTCGATCGACAAAGAGCGCGGCCGCATTGGTCTGTCGATGAAGCAGGCATCTGGGCGCTGAACTCGCCGCGTTGTATCGGATACAAAAAAGCCGCCCGGCGTGGAAACGCCGGGCGGCTTTTTTTAGGGTCCTTCAGGACGAACGATCAGGCGTCCCAATTTTCGGTGCGGCGCTCATCAATGACGTGCTCGCTTTCCAGGAATCGCTCGGCGTCAATCGCTCCCATGCACCCCGAACCGGCTGCGGTGATGGCCTGGCGATAGGTGAAGTCCTGGACATCGCCGCAGGCGAAGATGCCGGGGACGCTGGTTGCCGTGGAGCCGTCTTTGGTGACGATATAGCCACTTTCTGTGGTCTCGAGCTGCCCGTTGAACACCCCGGTGTTCGGGATGTGCCCGATGGCCACGAAGACGCCGGTGCAGGCCAGTTCGCTGACCTCTTCGGTTTGGTTGTTGTAGAGTTTGACCCCGGTGACTCCCGACTCGCGCGTGCCCAGGACTTCCTGGACTTCGCTGTTCCAGATGAACTCGATCTTGGGGTTGGCCAGGGCGCGGTCCTGCATGATCTTGGACGCGCGCAGCTCCTCGCGGCGGTGGACCAGGGAGACTTTCGACGCGAACTTGGTCAGGAAGTTGGCTTCTTCGAGCGCGGAATCACCGCCGCCAACGACCACGATTTCCTGATCGCGGAAGAAGTACCCGTCGCAGGTCGCACAGGTCGAGACGCCGTAGCCCATCAGCTCCTGTTCGGACTCCAGACCGAGCAGGCGAGCCGAGGCCCCCGAAGAGATGATCAAGGTGCGGGTGTGGAAGATAGTCCCATCATCCAGGGTCACCTTGAAGGGGCGCTGCGAGGTGTCAATGTCGGTGATCAGCGCGATGTGATTCTCCAGCCCGAAACGGAGCGCCTGGCTGCGCATGCGCTCCATCAGCTCCGGCCCCATGATGCCTTCCGGGAAGCCGGGGAAGTTCTCGACATCGGTCGTGATGGTCAGCTGGCCGCCGGGCTGGGGACCTTCAAAGAGCACCGGCTCCAGGTTGGCGCGGGCGGTGTAGATCGCCGCGGTCAGGCCGGCCGGGCCGCTTCCCATGATGGTGACGTCGTAGAGTTCTTTCTTGAGTTCGGGCATCGTCGTTCTCCGTCGTACTGCGTAAAACTGCATTCGTATCGCCGAGCACACCATGAACAGGCGTGAGGCCAGACGAACAGCTCAGGGTGAAGGTAAGCTCGCCGCCTGATCGGCCTCGGCAGAAGGTGGCGAGAGGTTTTTCCAGCTTGCGAGAATGGCATCAACCTCGGTGATGAGGGCCTCGCTGTGCTCGTCGCTGGCAAAGGCGATGAGTTGAAAGCCATAGCCATCGCGAACGAGGTAGGCGTTGATATAGCGTACCGGGTCTCCGTCAAGCTCTCCGCGAGCGATGACGGAGAGGCCCTCGATACCGTCAAGGCGAATCGGGCTCTGACGATCGATGATGAGGTTGTCCACGGCCTGGTCGAGCGTATCGATGCCCAGACGTTGAAGTTCGAAAACGTCCGGGGTGGGGAATGTGGGCAACTTCTGCGGAATCACCATAAAGAAAAGGGTGTCGTTGAGACTGGCAGCAACCTCGGCATGCGGATTGATGCTATGCGGAGGCTCAGCGATCCAACTGGCGGGAAAGCTAAGCGCATAGGGCGCGCGCTCTCCTTCCACGCGCCAGGGCGGTGCGTCAACGCCTTGTGGGTCGCAGCCCTTACAGGCGCTGGCGCCAAAGGTCAGCACAGCTAACACGATCATCACAAGGCGTAGATACACCATCGACCACAGGGATATAGGAGCGTTTGTATGCGGCACATTCGGTAGCGGCCAGGGGGCCGCGGAGGCGTTCTGGCGAGACAACGAGCGTCGAGGGGCGAATCTTCCCGAGAGGGGAAATCATCCTGGCGAGGCGCGAGCTGGCTGCTAAGCGCCTCGCCAGGGGTTGGCTCAGACGTCGAAGTACATCGCGAACTCAAGCGGGGTGGGATGCAGATGTGAGGGCTGGATCTCTTTTTCCATCTTGTAGGAGATCCAGGCTTCAACGGCATCTTCGGTGAATACATCGCCGCGCAGCAGGAACTCGTGATCTTCTGCGAGCGCTACCATGGCCTCTTCGAGGTTGGCCGGCGCGCTGGGGACGCGCGCGAGCTCCTCCGGAGGCAGGTTGTAGATGTCTTTGTCGAGGGGGGCGCCCGGGTCCATCTGCTTTTCGATGCCGTCGAGGCCGGCCATCAGCATCGCCGCAAAGGCCAGGTAGCCGTTGGCCGAGGCATCGGGCGTGCGGAACTCCATGCGGCGAGCTTTCGGGCTGGAGGCGTAGGTAGGGATACGCACCGCGGCGGAGCGGTTGCGGCTGGAGTAGGCCAGACGGATCGGCGCCTCGTAGCCCGGAACCAAACGTTTGAAGGAGTTGGTCGTCGGGTTGGTCAGCGCGGTCAGGGCGCGGGCGTGATGAAGGATGCCCGCGATGAACTGTAGCCCGAGCTCGCTCATCCCCGCGTAGCCTTCACCGGCGAAGAGCGGTTGGTTGCCCTTCCAAAGGCTCATGTGGGTGTGCATCCCGGAGCCGTTGTCCCCGTGGAGGGGCTTGGGCATGAAGGTGACGGTTTTGTTGTGCCGACGGGCCACGTTTTTGATGACGTACTTAAACCACTGCAGGTCATCGGCCATGCGTACCAGGCTATTGAAGCGAATGCCGATCTCGCTCTGACCGCCGGTGGCCACCTCGTGGTGGTGGACATCCACTTCGACGCCGCATTGTTCAAGGACCAGCGACATCTCGGTGCGCAGATCGTGGAGGCTGTCGTTAGGCGCGACCGGAAAGTAGCCCCCTTTGAGCGCGGGCTTGTAGCCCAGGTTAGGCCCTTCGTCGCGACCGGTGTTCCAGGCGCCCTCGACCGAGTCGACCTTATAGAACGAGTGCTGGGTCGCCGTGCTGTAGCGGATGTCGTCGAAGATAAAGAATTCTGCTTCGGGACCGAAGTAGGCCGTGTCGGCGATGCCGGTGGTCTTGAGGTAGTTCTCGGCCTTTTGCGCGATGTAGCGTGGGTCACGGCTGTAGGGCTGGCCGGTGATCGGGTCAAAGACGTTGCAGATGAAGCTGACCGTAGGCTCACGGCAGAAGGGGTCCATGCGCGCGCTGGTCGGGTCCGGGCGCAGCTGCATGTCGGAGGCGTGAATGGGCTGCCAGGCGCGCAGGGAGCTCCCGTCAAATCCCAGGCCGTCTTCGAAGAGCTCTTCGTCAAGGCGGTGCGTGGGGATGGTGAGATGCTGCCAGGTGCCCAGGAAGTCCATGAACTTCAGGTCCGCCATGATGGCGCCCTGTTCGCGGGCGAACTCAATGGCGTCTTTGATGGACGTGATGGTGGGGGCGGTAGTCATAAAGATCCTTTTTGGATGATTTGCGCAATCAACGCAGAAGAACTCCCCAGGGCAGAACACAATCGCCGCGCGCCACTGGGGGCGCGCGCAGCGAACATCAACAGAGCTATGAAAGCGCGTCCGGGCCCGACTCCCCGGTGCGGATGCGAATGGCTTCGTCGACGGGTAGAACAAAGATCTTGCCGTCGCCGACATGGCCGGTGCGAGAGGCATCGGTGATGGCCTCAATGGCGGTGTGAACCAGCTCATCAGGGACCACGATCTCGACTTTGACCCGGGGAACGAAGTCGACGATGTACTCGGCGCCGGGATAGATCGGTGCTTTGCCGCCGCCGCGACCAAAGCCTTTGACCTCGGAGACGGTCATGCCGTGAATGCCGACCTCATCGAGGCGATCCTTCACGTCGTCGAGTTTAAAGGGCTTAATGATCGCTTCGATCTTCTTCATGGAAACCTGAGGTAGGCGGCATAAGTTCGCGCGAAACCAAAGCGCGATGCATAGCGAAAGGAGAGAAAATTATCCACCCGGATGCTCGAACTTATCAACGGATGTAGACACAGGTGCCCCCGGGGCAAGCTCGATTTCGACGAGCTGATGGGCGTTTAGAAGGGCCCGGGTAACCTGGTCGTAGTGTGGTCCGGAGGCGCGAATCCTCCCAACCGACTGCCCTACACCCTGACGGGGGTCGATCGCGTCGCCGGGAGACACCCGGCAGGTGAGCGTTTTGATATGAGGCAGGGCTCGGGCTTCGGTGACGCCGTGGACCCGGACCACCTGGCCCGGCCCCGGGTGCAGAAAGTAGACCCCTTCGACGCTGCTCGCCTCCGAGTTGCAGGCTGGCCGGCGTCCCAACTCGACCTCCAGAAACGCCTGCCAGGCGTCGAAGCCGTAGGCATCGGTGATCAGTTCCATCAGCGCGCCGCCTGGCGGCCGCACGGCGACCTCGCCAATCGAGTCGATGCCGTCGCCGGCGAAGAACTCCAGATGCGTGACGCCCCTGGTGATGCCCAGTGCACGCAGGGTGCGCTGGTTCAGGGCGGCGATCTCACCCAGGCGCTCGGCGTCGAGCGCAGCGGGCACGATGTTGGCCCAGCCCGGGCGAAGGTAGCTTGTGACGTTGAAAAAGAGGACTTCTCCGCGGTGCACGAAGCTCTCCACGCTGTATTCAACGCCGTCGATGAAGCTCTCCGCCATCAGTCCGGGTGACAGGGGCCGGCTCACCTCGTCGGGGCTGCGGCAGATACGGGTGCCGCGGCCGCCAGAGCTGTCGGGAGCTTTGAGCACCAGGGGCAATCCCAGTCGCGCGACGAGTTCATCGGCGTGGGTTGAGGGGGTCACTTCTTCGAAGCGCGCACAGGGGATCTCAGCGGCCTGAAGGGCGCGCTTCATCAGGCGCTTATCATGGCACCGGGATGCGACCGCGACGGAGAGTCCGTCCAGGCCAAGATGCTCGCGCAGACGCGCGGCGGGCACCACGGCGGCTTCGACCAGGGCGATGATGGCATCGACGGGTCGATTGCCGGTGAGGCGGAGACAGGTCGCTGCCAGCGTCTCGGGTGGCGAGTCCAGGTTGACGGCGGCCCAGTCGCAGGCTTTGCGAGGTGGTTGTCGGGTGGAATCCACCAGAAAATAGGCATTCCAGCCGCGCGCTTGTGCCGCTTCTAAAGCGTCGCGTCGGTAGCCGATCATCAGCAGGTTCATCGCAGTCTCGGGCCAGGGCCGGGGGGCGAAAACGTCCGGCGCACTATAGGATGCTGATCCGAAGAGTCAAAACACAGCGAAGATTCCGAGCAAAAGGCCCGTATTGCCACAGGTCTTCAAGTGTTCACCTTGATGGCGGCGTACCGGGCGGGCAGCGGCCGCAGGGCGCCGGGTTCAAACACGGGGAGGGGATTCGGCATGATGCTTTTTGAGGATGCAAGCGCGAGTCTGGCACGGGCGATGGAGTTGCTCGACGTGAGCGAAGATGTGGTCGAGAGGCTGCGTGTGCCGGTGGCCAGTGTGAAAATGTCACTCCCGGTCCGCATGGATAACGGAGATCTCGAGGTTTTTCCGGCCTATCGTGTGCGTTACAACACGGCGCTCGGTCCGGGGAAAGGGGGGCTGCGCTTTCATCCGGCGGTGGATGTTGACCATATGCAGACGCTGGCGCTCTGGATGACGTTTAAATGCGCGCTCCTGGATCTGCCCTTCGGGGGAGCCAAAGGAGGGGTGAGAGTTGATCCGAAGACGCTCTCCAAGATGGAGCTTGAGCGTCTTTCCCGGGCCTACATCGACGTGTTTGCCGAATTCATCGGGCCTCATCGCGATGTGCCGGCCCCGGACATGTACACCAACGCGATGATCATGGGGTGGATGGCCGATCAATACGCGACCATTATGCGGCGCCACAGTCCGGCGGTGATCACCGGCAAGCCCCTGGCGTTGGGCGGCTGCCCTCACCGCCAGGAGGCCACGGCAAGCGGCGCTGTCTCGGTGATCGAGGCCTATCTGGAAGCCCATCAACACGTCTCAGATTCGCCCACGGTCGCCATTCAGGGCTTTGGCAACGCCGGCGCCAAGCTCGCATCGCAGCTCTATGAGGCGGGATTCCGTGTGGTGGCCGTCAGTGACTCCAAAGGTGCAGTCTATGCTCCGGAAGGGTTAGATATCCCTTCGCTGCGCCGGCACAAATCTCAGGACCAGGTGCACGGTGTTTATGACGCCTACGCGTTGCGGGATTGCCCGTACGCCAAATTTGAGAAGATCACCAATGGCGAACTCCTGGCGCTCAAGGTCGATCTCTTGATTCCGGCGGCGTTGGAGAACCAGATCACCGAGACGAACGTCGACCAGGTGCGTGCCGGTGTGATCTTCGAGGTGGCCAACGGCCCGGTGACCCACAAAGCTGCCCAGAAATTGGAGGCCCGCGACGTGGACGTCCTTCCGGGCATTCTGGTCAACGCCGGTGGCGTCACCGTCAGCTATTATGAATGGGGGCAGAATCTGCGTGGCGAGCGCTGGAGTGAGAAGCAGGTTGTATCCAGCTTGAAGGCACGGATGCGCGATGCGTATCGGCGGGTGGATGCGAAGCGCCAGGAGCTAAAAAGTTCCTGGCGACTGGCGGCCTACGTCGTCGCCTTACAACGCCTCAATGAGGCGCTGCGCGCTCAGGGCACGCGGGAGTTCTACGAGTCCAAGATCTGAGCGTCCTGTTCCGGAACCATGCCGGGCGCGGGATCTCCATGGTGTAGGCGCCGGTCTTCGGGAGGGAGCGCCACATCCGGGCCTTGAATCAGGATGCCGAAGGGACGCTTGATCTCGTCGCGCAGCCAGATGCCCAGCGCGAAGATCGCCAGCGGTAAGGTGAGGATGAGGCCCAGCGAGAGCGCCAGCACCGAGGCGGTGTACTGCCAGGCCCAGGGCTTCAGCGGCACCGCGGCTGCGATCCCGAAGGCCAGGGCCAGGCCAAACATCACCGCGGTGAAGTAGTAGGGGTTAAATGTGACCTGGGAGATGGCCAGTGGTACGCCCAGGGCACCACTGATCGCGGCCAGGCCCAGGGCAGTGAGTCCGACAAAGAGCAGCGCGTGAGCGATCAGGTAGAGGCCCACAAAGATGTATCCGGATCGTGCCGGCCGATCGATCTTCCAGAACCACATGCTTCGCTCCACGTCGAAAAGAGAGTGTGTCGGAGTGCTGTGGGCCTGAACTTAGGCGCAACTTATGCTTTTCAATACGTTTAGGGCGATAGGGACAGCGAGACGCCGGCGGTGATTCGCTCGCTAAGTGTCTGGGCTAGTTCACGATTTCGGGTGTTGGTGATGCGCAGGCGGCCGTCTTCTTCGAGGGTTGCGTCGTCCAGATCGAGCCCAGCGAAAAGTTCGCTCGGAAGCTGCAGCACCAGGGGGAGTTCCTGTTCGGCGGCACTCTCGCGATCAATACGAAGATCGATCGGCGCACGGACGCGATAGCCCCGAACCGGGACGCTGGCGCGTACCTCGACCATCTGGCCCTGGTAGCCCAGCGTGGCCTCCAGCACCAGCGTGTCGAGCTCCACCTCGACCGCGCTCAGGGGACCGCGCTCGTTGATCTTGAGCGAGGAGTGCACCTCCGCCTGCGAGGTCAGCGTGTGTTCGAGGTGCACCGCGCTGACGACCTGGGAGCCGCCACCGGACTCGGAGGCGATCGAGGCGTAGTCCACCAGCCGGCCGTCGTCGGAGTGGCAGTGACCGTTATGGCAGAGCGAGTAGCCCGGCGGTGGGTTTGCCGGATCGAAGTCGGCCGATCCGGCCTGACCGTCGACCTCGCGGATCAGGCGCACTGAGCTGATGCCAACTTCGCTCAGGGTGGCCCCGGAGGGGGGAGAAAGCTCCAGCGTGGCGAGTACCCGGCCCCAGGGGGAACCATCCGTAAAGGCGCAGGCGGGCAAAGAGAGCGCGGCGGCGGCGATGGCGAGTAAGCACAGCTTTTTGCCGGCCGAAGCGGAGAAAAAGAGAGTCATCAGGACCTCAAAGGCTCGGAGTCGTGTCAGGGGTCAGTAGCGGTGTGCGCCGTGGGCGCCGGCGACCAGGTCAAGTTGCAAAAACACCATGTGAACCCGTGGTTGGACGGCGTCCGGGAGGTGATTGATGCCGTATTCCAGGCGCAGTCTGGAGAAGTGTGATGGCGTGTAGCTCAGGCTAAGCGCGCCGCGCTGACGTGCGTTGATCCACTGCGGATCCAGGGGGTCGTCCGCCCGTCCGGAGACATGCTCCAGACGGGCGGCTGCTCGCCAGGTGAGCGAGGGGCTGTAGTACAGCTCGGTGTAGCCGCCCCAGTCCTGGAGCACGCTCCCACCTTCCTGATCGGGGGGGCCCGGATCCTGGCGGCGGCGCAGCATCCACTCGCTTTGCCACCCCAGCTCCGAGCGGCCCCGGGGGCCGGTGACCGTGCGTTTTAGCAGCAGGTCGACTCCGAAGATGTCGCTGCGGTTTCCCCTCCCGCTGCTGTTGGGGCCGTTGGCGGCACTGAGGCCGAGGAGGAGGCCGCTGTGGGCGCTCAGGTCCCAGAATTGCTCCAGGCGGGCTGAAACCGTCAGGTCCTGGAGCTGCTCCAGATCCTCGGCCGAGGCCAGAAACGAGCGTCCGGTGGCCGCGCCGGCGATGCTCTGCGCGCTCAGCGTCCAGCTGGCCATCCAGGGAAGCGGCAAGAGTTGCCCCACTTCCACGCCCAGGCCCCGGAGGCCTTCGCCACCGAAGAACTTCCCGAGCACCAGGGGCTGTGTGGTGAAGTTCCAGGCGTGCAGATGCGTGGGGTTGACGCGTCCAAAGCGGGTTAGAAACTGTCCGGCACGTACCTGTAGGTTGGCCGGTAGCGCCAGCGTGGTGGCGTAGGCCTCTTCGACTTCCAGGCCGAAAAGTGAGATGAGGATGTGGCTATCAAAGCGCCAGTAGGGATCGATGCCTGCCGAAAGTCCCAGCTCAAGCCCCTGCAGGTTAAATCCCATCTTACTGGCGTCGTGCCCCCCCATAAGTTCCGGGTCGTCGGAAAACCAGGCCAGTGCGAAGTCCGCGATCAGCGAGATGTCGGGATTGAGGCTTGGAAGGGCGCCAGTCGGGTTGGGGGGAGCGCTGGGCCGTGGTTCCGCGCTTGAAGGTCGCGGCTCCGTGGTGTTGAGTTCGGCTTCCAGGGCCTCGAGTTCTGCCTCGATGTCGTCGGTGGTGTCGACATCGCCGTCATCCGACGCGGCGAGTGAGGAACCAGGGGGGCTGGGAGGGGCCTGGGCGTCGCGGGGCAGTGGCGCGAGTGGCGGCGAAGGTTGTGCGGCGGTCGACAGGGGATAGGTCAGTCCGGCGCAGAGCACCAGCATGCCGACAAGCGAGAGGGCCGGTCGGAGCGCGGATGGGGCAAAGTTGTGGGGCAGGGTAAGCATGGAGCACTCAAGATCGGGATTCAGGGGGCGCGTGGACGCGGCTACTCAGGAGGGGATTATGGACTATATGCAATGAAATTGCAATAAGGTCTGGCAAGATGTTCACTTTCAGAGGCGTCGCCGTCGGGGAAGAGCTCCGGGAGGCCGCCTGTTGAGCGGCAGGGCGCGAGGCTGGCTTGCGCCGATCGATGACGACCGCTATCGTGCGCGCGCCTCCGGCGATCTCTTTGCGACGCGCCGGAGCGTGCGGCCCGTAGCAGTGGAGAGCGAAGCAGCCATGGAACACGCCTCACCCGAATCGAACGCCTCGTCCGACCTCATTGATCGCGTCCATCATGAGCATGTGCATCTGCGCAGGCTTTTCGAAGATCTCAGCGGTACCTTTGAACGTATCGGTGCAGAACAGACCAGCGCGGAGCGCAAACAGGAGCTCATTGAATCGGCCTCGGAGGATATGGCCGTGGCCCTGGATGACATGCTGGAGCACTTTAATCAGGAAGAAGAGATCTTCTTTGTGGAGATCGAAGAGCGCTTCCCGGAGCTTGGCCCACGCATTGACGCGCTGGTGAAAGGCCACGAGTTGATGGGCCAGCGCACCCGTTGGCTGCATGAGCAGCTTGGGCGAACGCCGGCAGAGATCGGCCGTAATCTGGCGGTGATCCTCGACGTGGTGCGCTCCATGGCAAAAATGATCGATGAGCATACGACCGAAGAGACGACGCTCTTTGATGATGTGCTCACCAAAATTCCGGCCGATGAGCGCCGCGAACTTTTAGAGAAGATGCGCGAAATTTGATGGTGTGAACGCGCATGCGACCAGGATGCTGAAGATGTCAGATCAGGCTACCGAAGCCCCGGTGATCGAGCTGCCGGAGCCCGCCGACGCCCCCGTGCTGGCGCGCCTGTTTCAAGAAGATATGACAGATCTGGGGGTGGAGACCGCCCTCGACGATCTGGAAAAGCTGGCCGAAATGGTCATCGAGGAAGCGCTCTCTTCACCGCCGCGCTGCATCTGTTATGTCGCGCGCCTGGATGAAGGCGGCGAGGCGGTGGGCGTGGTGCTGGCGAACTTCCACTGGTCGTTAAAGTTTGCCGGTCGCGCTCTGTGGATCGAAGAACTCTATGTGACCCCCGCTGCTCGCCGCCGGCGTCTGGGACGCCGGCTGGTGGAGCAGGTGCTGGACTGGGCCGAGGATCACGGGATCCGTGGCATCGACCTGGAGGCCTATCAGGGCAACACCCCGGCTTCGATCCTCTACCGCTCGCTGGGGTTCTACCGGCTTGGTCGCGAGCGCTTTTACTATCGTCTGGGCCCCGCCGAGTACCTCTGAGCTGCGAAGAGCGCGGGCGCAGTTGACACCGCAAGGCCCCAGATTTAGGTTTCCCCGGCTACAGGCGTGCCAGAATGGGCCGCCTCTTCGCCTACCCGTGTATAAGGTCGTCTGATCATGGCAGTTGAATTCTCTGAGAAAGCGGAAGCCGAGTTCAAGGAACTCGTCTCACGGTACCCCAACACTCTGGCGGCGATGTTGCCGGCGCTGCACCTGGCGCAGCGGGAGTTCGGGTGGATCTCGGTGGAAGTGATGGATTATATCGCTGAGCGCCTGGAAGTGCCCCCGACTCGGGTGCTCAACGCGGCGACGTTTTACACGATGTATAACAAGTCGCCGGTCGGGAAATGCCATATTCAGGTGTGCACCACGCTGACCTGCGCGTTGCGCGGCGGATATGAGCTGATCGAGCATCTCGAGGATCGCCTCGGTGTGAAGCTCGGGGAAACTCGCGAAGACGGGGCGTACACCCTCTCGGAGGCCGAATGTCTGGCGTCGTGTGGCACCGCCCCGATGTTTCAGGTCAGCTACTCCGATGGCGAGAGTGAGTATTTTGAGAATCTCGATGACGCCCGCGTCGACGAGATCATCGAAGCCCTCAATGCGAAGCTGGCCAGCCTGCCCAACCCTCGTGAGATGCACTGAGCCGGCCGTGGGCCCCCTTTAGAGTCAGCACTGAGAAGGAGCCTGGCGCCGTCTTTTGCGCGCGCGGATGAAGGCCCCAAGGGATATGACGTCATGATGCAGGAAAAGTACCTTAGCCGTAATTTCGACATCCCCAACGCACATACGATCGATGTGTTCGAAGCCAACGGGGGCTACCAGGCCCTGCGCAAGGCTTTCGGGATGGACGGGGACACGATCATTGAGGAGGTCAAAAAATCGAACCTCCGTGGTCGCGGCGGTGCCGGGTTCCCGTGCGGTATCAAGTGGAGCTTTCTTCCCAAAGAGAGCGATCTGCCCAAGTACCTGGTGGTCAATGCCGATGAAGGCGAACCGGGCACCTTTAAAGATCGCTACCTGATGGAGCTTGATCCCCATCGTCATATCGAGGGCTGCATCATCGCGGCCTGGGCGCTGGGCATTCGCTACGGCTACATCTTCGTGCGCGGCGAACTCCAGAGCGCGGTGCGTCGTCTGGAAGGCGCGGTGAAAGAGGCGTACTCCCGGGGCTATCTGGGCAAGAATATCCTGGGCAAAGGCTTCGATTTCGATCTCTACGTGCATCCGGGCGCCGGCGCCTACATCTGCGGTGAAGAGACCGCGCTGATCGAGGCCCTGGAGGGCAAGAGCGGCCAGCCGCGTATGAAGCCGCCGTTTCCGGCGGTTGTGGGGGCGTTCCAGGCTCCGACCATCGTCAACAATGTGGAGACGATCTCGTCGATCCCCTGGATCATTGAGAAGGGCGGGGAGTGGTTTGCCTCGATGGGAATCGAGAAAAATGGTGGGCCGAAACTCTACGGGGTGTCCGGACCGGTGGTGCGGCCCGGCGTTTACGAGGCGCCCTCGGGCGTGACCGTCCGCGAACTTCTGGAAGATTACGCCGGCGGGATGCTTCCCGGCCACGAACTCAAGGCGTTTATCCCCGGCGGCTCGTCCTGTGCGGTGATGACCCCCGATAAGCTCGACTCGCAGATGGGGTTTGAAACGATGCGGGAGGCCGGCAGTTCGATGGGAACGGCCTGCATCACCTTTATGGACACCGACACCTGCATGGTGCGGTTGGCCGCGCGCCTGGCGCACTTCTACCACCACGAGTCCTGCGGACAATGCACCCCCTGTCGCGAAGGCAGTGGTTGGGTGGCGAAGGTCCTCGACGAGATCGAGGCCGGCCGCGGTCGCCTCGAAGATCTCGATCTGCTGCTCGATATGTGTGGCAACATTGAGGGCAACACGATCTGCGCGTTGGGCGATTCGATCGCCATTCCGGTGCGCAGCTACCTTCTGACCTTCCGTGAAGAGTTTGAGCGCCATATTGAAGAGGGCTGCTGCAGCTTCCCGGCCTGGTCCAAGCGGGGTAAAGGCTCCAGCGAAGCGGCCTGACCGCGCACCTTGTTGCGCACGGTCTGGGGCTTTGACCTCCTCAAGAAAGTGCGCTATCAGACCTTCGCCCGCACCGGCTCGCAAACTGGCGATCCGGTTGAAGCGGGTTCTGCCAATTGGCCCGGTACGGCCTTCAGGGCCTTCGGGTTCTGGCCTGTCGAGTGGAGTGTTTCATGGGTTTTTGGGAACCCCTCTTTTTTTGGATGTTTGCGCTGGGGGCGCTGGTCGCCAGCCTCACCGTGGTGGTGGTGCGTAACCCGCTGTATAGCGCGTTGGCATTGATCGCCGACTTCTTCTTCTTTGCCGGGCTCTACGTGCTGCTCTCGGCCCACTTCCTGGCCATTGTCCAGGTGCTGGTCTACGGCGGCGCGATCATGGTGCTCTTCCTCTTCATCATCATGCTCTTGAACCTGCGTGATGAGGAACTTGGGGAGAACCGCTTCCAGCTCCACTTTGTGGCGGCGATCGGCAGCGGTCTGGCGATCTTCTTCTTTGCCGGTGCCTCGATCCTGGCGGTCGTCAGTAATGATGACGTGGCACAGGGACGCGAGCAGTATGCGCAGGCGGTGGAGCAGGTTGAAGATGGCGAGAAGGTGGCGTTGCTCACCCAGTCTGCGATTCCCGGGCTGGCCGCCGACATCAACGAAGAGGCGCTGGAGGCCGCGTATCAGGCTCAACTGGTGGCCTGGGAAGCAGGCCAGGGCAACCCGGCCCAGGGTAAGTACCCGCGCTTTGATAGCTCGCGTGGCTTTGAGCTCCCGCCGGCCTTGAGCCCGGCGGCCCGTAACGCCGAGGTTGTCCCCGGCCGCAGCGGTCTCTACGGCACCTTCAAACCGATCAGCGTGGCGCTGGTCAACCGTTTCGTGGTCCCCTTTGAACTGACCGCGATCCTTCTTCTGGCCGCCATTGTTGGCGCCATGATCATCGCCAAACGACGCGTCGCTTAATCGACGCTTCCCCTTTTGCGACCCGGACGCCGCCTTGTGGGGCGGCGCCACAACACCCAAGGGTCGCGCGATTTTGTGGATGGAGTGTGGGCATGTCCTGGGAACCAACCCTCGCACATTATTTGATCCTCTCGGCGGCGATCTTCTCGATCGGGATGGTCGGCGTGATGGTGCGTCGCAACGCCATCATCCTCTTTATGAGCATCGAGCTGATGCTGAACGCGGTGAACCTGACTTTCATCGCCTTTAGCCGTTACCGCATCGACATGGATGGGCACATCTTTGCCTTCTTCGTGATGGCGGTTGCGGCGGCCGAGGCGGCTGTCGCCCTGGCCATTGTGCTGCATGTCTTCCGGCATAAGCGCAGCGTCAACGTCGACGAGATGCAGCAGCTTCAGTACTAGGACTTGGGCCGCATGATGGGCGAGCCGTCCGGGAGCTTCTGTGTAGTGAATGCTCCCGAGGCGGTCGCACTGGCGACTCCCTGGCGAATTACAGGCGATCATGGAACCGCTTTACTCCGATAGCTTTTATTTTCTTGGCCTGATTGTGTTGATGCCGATGCTCGGCGCGATCATCAACGGCCTCTTCGGCGCGAAACTCCCCGCGAAGTTGGTCAACTGGGTGGCGTGCGGCGCGATGGCGCTGGCGTTTACCTTTGCGTTGATCAGCTTCCAGGCCCTGGTCAATCAGGGCGACGGGCAGGAGGTGGGGCACTTAAGCTACACCGCCTTCCAGTGGATCTTCAGCGGGAGTTTGAGCGCCGAGATCGCCTTCCTCTTTGATCCGCTCTCAGCCGTGCTGGTGCTGGTCATTACCGGGGTGGGCCTGCTCATTCACATCTACTCGACCGGTTACATGGCCGAGGACCCCTCGAAGTGGCGGTACTTCGCCTACCTCAACCTCTTTGTGTTCGCGATGCTCCTGCTTGCCCTGGGCAAGAATATGCTCGTGACCTTCATCGGTTGGGAAGGCGTGGGGATGGCCAGCTACCTGCTGATCGGGTTCTGGTACACCGACGCCGAGAAGGCCGCCGCTGGCCAGAAAGCGTTCATCGTCAACCGCGTGGGCGACTTCTTCTTCCTGCTGGGGATGTTCATCCTCTTCTTTACCGCCGGCACCTGGGATTACCTGGAGCTGGAGCAGATGGCCACGACCACCGCAACCGCGGCGGTGCTCCTGCCCATCGCGTTGCCGGTTGGTGTGCTGATCTTCCTGGGCTGCACTGGTAAGAGCGCGCAGATTCCGCTTTACGTCTGGCTTCCCGACGCCATGGCCGGTCCTACGCCGGTCAGTGCGCTGATTCACGCGGCGACGATGGTCACCGCCGGTGTCTTCCTGCTCTCGCGTATCAACTGGATCTTTACCCTGGATCCGAACCTGATGGCGATTGTGGCCGTGGTCGGATCGCTGACCGCCTTTATGGCGGCGACGATCGCGATTGTGCAGACCGACATCAAGAAAGTGCTGGCGTACTCTACGGTCTCGCAGCTGGGCTTTATGTTCATGGCGGTCGGTGTGGGGTCGTTCACCGCGGCGGTCTTCCACCTGATGACGCACGCTTTCTTCAAGGCGCTGCTCTTCCTGGGCGCCGGTAGCGTGATTCACGGTATGCATCATGAGCAGGACATGCGCAAAATGGGCGGGCTTCGGAAATACATGCCCTGGACCCACGCGACCTTCCTGATCGGAACGCTTGCCATCGCCGGTGTCCCCTTCTTCGCGGGCTTCTACTCCAAGGACCTGATCCTGTGGAGCGCGCTCTCCAACGTGCACATTCTCAACGTGGAAGGCGTCCTGGCCACCGCGCAGATGGACTACTTCACGACCACGCTGGCCCCGGCCGTGGCGGCTGCTGACGGCGGTCCGCTCAGCGTGCTCGGTGGGGCGCTGGCGATTAACTGGTTCGTGTTCATCATGGGCGTGCTTACCGCCGGTCTGACGGCGTTCTACATGTTCCGCGCCTACTTCATGACCTTCCATGGCGAGTGCCGGGCCGATGAGGAAACCCGCAGCCACATCCATGAGTCGCCCTCGTCGATGCTGGTGGCGCTGATCGTGCTGGCCTTCCTCTCGGTGGTTGGTGGCTACATTGGCTGGCCGCACTTCATCGCTGCGATCTTCCCGGCCGGCGTCAAGAGCTACGCGCTGGGTCTGGAGTACTGGCTGGCCGAGGTGTTCGCCGTTTCCGACACCTATCGGGTCGTCGGGCGCTTTGGCGCGCACCCCTACCTGGCCGAAGGGATCGCCGCGGCGGTCAGCGTACTCGTTGCCGGTGGTGGCATCGCGCTGGCGTACCTGATGTACGTCAAACGTACCGACCTGCCCGGTGTCATCTACGCCCGTGCAACGCGTCTTCATTACATCCTTTCGAACAAGTACTTCGTCGACGAGGGCTACTTCGCGGCCTTCGTGCGCCCGTCCATCCTCATTGGCAAGGCGATGACCTGGTTCGATAAGAACATCATCGCCGGGCTTCTGGTGGGCGGGGCGGCGTTTATGACCCAGAACCTGGGCCAGATTCTGCGCAACCTGCAGAGCGGCAACGTGCAGCGCTATGCCACGTACATCAGCCTGGCACTCGCGCTTGTCGTCCTGGCGATTTTCTACCCGGGCTGCCTCGCCTGAGGCGACCACGATCAGGACGTTCGAAGTAACCCCAAGGCGGGCTCGCGCTATCTGGTGCTGGCGAGCACGAACTGAGAACTGGATTAGGACCGATGGTTCAACTGACCAACATCTTTAGTGCCCTGGTGGGCAACCCGCTCCTGGCGCAGGCGGCCAACGTGGGCGAGGGGGGCATCCCCTGGCTGACGCTGACGACCTTTGGGCCTCTTCTGGGGATTCTGGCTCTGCTTTTGATCCCCCGTGATCAGGTGCAGGTCTTGCGCAACGTGGCGTTGCTGACCACCCTGGGTGTCTTTGCCGTGAGCATGGGCATTCTGGTGCTCTTTAACCCCTCGGTGCCCATGGCGGCCGGAGAGGCCTTTACCTTCCAGCTGACCGAGGGGCCCTATGAGTGGATTCCCTCGCTGGGGGTAAGCTACTCGCTGGGCATCGACGGGTTCAGCTACTGGATCGTGCTGCTGACGACCTTTTTGATGCCC